>DATLVW010000572.1:0-6906 GCA_035577085.1 Thermoanaerobaculia bacterium | reverse complement strand
CCCGGTAACACGCTCACGTACACGCTATCGCCTGCGTTTACGGTCGAGCCGGCTGGCCGGTCCAGGGGTGTGGCACATTGACGAATGCATGGTTCCCGTTTGACAGGCCGGTGCTGTCTCCGGCCCGGTTTCGTACTCCGGCGCGGGGCTTTCTTCGTGCGCAGTTCGGACGACTAATGCTGTTGCTTCTCGCGGTCGCAGCACCGGCAGCAGCCGAGGTTGCGCGATTTCCCATCGAGACGATCTCGATTCGAGGGACGCATTTCGCGTCGGTCTCCGTGATGCTGGCAGAGTCGCATCTGGTTGCCGGTCACAGTTACACGGAATCGGAGCTCCACGACGGCGTTCTTCGGATCAACCGTCTGCCGTTTGTGCTTCACACTGACGTGCGTCTCGAAAAGGGATCGGCACGCGGTGCGTATGTTCTAGTGATTACAGTTGAGGAAACCAAGCCACTATTCATCAGCCTTGGCGAGATACGCCGCGAACTTTCCGCTGAGATTCCAGTGTTCGATTCACGTGCCGAACTGGTAGGGTTCCGAAACGAGATCGTTCGCTCAACAGCCGACCGCGGGACACTGGGAGGCAGGATTTTCGTAGGCAGCAAGGGTTTGCTGACCGCGTCAATCACGCGCCAGGGAGTCGATCACTATTCTCTCGGCTACACGCAATACAACCTCTTTGGGACGAATGCGTCCGTGGCAGTTCTCGCCGACTATGTACTTCGGAACTACTCCATACCGGTACAGTTCGGACCATCACCGCGTGTAACGGCGGCCGATCAAGTGAAAGCACAATTGATCGTGGCGGTCCCGCTTTTTGGGAACAATGCATTGCGCGGCGGTATCGATCACGCACCCGAGGTCTTCCACTTCGGTGGGGCACCAGGCGTGCCGTTGCGGTCGACAATCGTAGGGAATGACCGGTTGCAATTGCTTTGGGTCTATGACTCGACGACGGATCCGATTTTCCCCACGAACGGAACGTACGCCGACGCCGGGCTGGACGTCGTATCGGCACCTCTCAGCATCAAGAGCGGGAATTCGGCTCAATTCAATGACTATCGTGTTGCTCATCAAAAGGACTTCGAAGCTCGCGTTGACCGGTATTACGAATTTGTGCCTGGCCAGTCCGTTCAGGCTGGCGGCGACGTGCTGTCTCACGATGGCGGCACGTACCGCGAATACATCGTCCGCGGCGGCTATTCGGTCGACATGCTGCCACGATGGCGGGAACTTAATGGTGCCGACCTTCGATTCGAGGTGCACCTTTCCCGCGATTACCTCGCATTTCCGAATCAAACCACGACCTCGCGCGGGATTGCCGATGCCGGCTTCGCGTTTCGCAATTCGTGGGGACTGCTCCGATTCGATTTCGAATACACGGGATGGCGCCGGCCCAAGTGAGGTTCAGAAGCGCGCCAATCGCCTGTTTGCTCGCTCTGCTGGGCGCTGCTGCGCCTCGGGGCGACGTTCCTCACGTCTTTGCCCGCCCGGATGGCGCGATCCTGATCCGGCTTCCGACGAGCTCGCTCACCGGCGATCGAGTCAAAACGCAGCTGCGTAGCGGCCTCACGACAGCCTTTGTATTGCTCACGAAGGGGAGGGATTCCGAAAACCACGAGCGCAAGCTTGGTGCTCGTGTTGAGATTCGTTACGAGCTGTGGGATGAGAACTACATCGTGGTCGTGATTGACGGTACGGGGCTGCGGGAAAGCCGGACGATCGACAGCTATGCGCACCTGGTCGACTGGTGGTCTCGCTCGCCGATCCTCCTTGGCGCGCCTTCGCCGTTGCGTCAGTCCGGCGCGGTCGCGGTCAGCCTCGAAATGGTTCCCTTCTCGCCGGAGGAGGAGGCCGACACGCAGCGATGGCTCGCGCATTCGCTGAACACCTCGAGCAGCCGTGCAGCGAGTGGGCAAGGGGCCGCAAGTCCGCAGCCGTCGGAAGGCTTGCTCGATATCATCATCGGCACGGCAATTCATCGTCAGGCCATCCTCTCGTTTCACTGGGATGTGCGCGTCGAAGCGTCGCCGCCAAAATGAAAACACGAACGATCTCTCTTATCCTGGTGGTCGTCGTCACGTTGACGGGATTCGCCTGGTTCTTTCGCCAGCTCTCGTTCGTTTCGGTCGGGCTCGCGGCGAATAGCGAAGTCCAGCGTGCATTGCGCCAGAGTCTGAGCGATCAGAAAAGTCTGGCGCGCTCCGATCCCAGCCATGCCGCTTTGTATCGCCAGCGCTTCGAGGATGTGCGGCTGCTGCTGACGCGAATGGAGATCCTTTCGCTGACCGGCCGCAAGCTGACGAGTGCACTCGAAGGTACCCTCCTCGCTCTTGTTGCCCTCGTCATTGCTTCCGGAAGCATCATTTACCTGATCGAGCATCGAAGGCGCGAGCGGAGACTCGTTCAGCTTCGCGAATCGCTCATGGCCTTGTCGCGCGGTGAGCCTGTAGCGTCACCGCTCAGGAAACGCCGGGACCTGATCGGACGGATCGGTCTCATGATCGAGTCGACGTCGAACGCCATCGATCGTGACCGGCGGCGGATGCGATCTCTCGAGCACCTCTCCTCCTGGCAGGAAGCGGCACGCCGTCATGCGCACGAGATCCGTACACCGCTTACGGCTGCGAGGATGGAGGTTGCGCGCCTTCTTTCCTGGGCCGGGCAGCAGCTTCCCGGCGAGCAGGCAGCGCTGGCGAGTGCGCAAGCCAGTATCTTTGAGGAGTTGGAGCGGTTGCGGGCCTTCACCACGGCATTCACATCCTTCGCGATGCTCAGCCCTCCGCGGCTCGTGCCGCTCGATCTGGCCCGCTTCCTGGAGGATTTCGCTGGTACCTTCGCCAGCGCCTGGCCCGGTCTCCGGCTGGAATCCCAGCACGGAGGAGAGCGATGCGAGGTGATGATGGACGCGAACCTGATGCGGCAACTGCTTGTGAATCTGGCAAACAACAGTGCCCAGGCCTGCGATGGCCGGACAGGACTTCTGCGTCTTCGCGCCTGGCGGGAGGGGAAACAGGTTCTCGCGGATGTCGCGGATGACGGCCCGGGCATTTCCGCCTCTGTTCGCGAGCGTTTATTCGAGCCTTACACGACTACGAGGCAGATCGGAGAAGGGATGGGCCTCGGGCTTTCCATCTGCAAGAAGATCATGCTCGACCACGGCGGCGACCTCGATCTCGTTTCCAGCGAGCGGGGAGCAACTTTCCGGCTCACCTTCCCGGCAGGGGATGAACTTCGTGGCTAAGGCGCCCTTCATTCTTCTCGTGGAAGACCACCAGAAGATTCTGGTCAACACGATGCTGCAACTACGCGAAGAGGGCTTCGCCGTGCACGCTGTCGACAACATCGTGGCCGCGCAGGAGTTTCTCGTCGATCAACAGCCCGACCTTCTCATTCTCGACGTCCGCCTCGGCGCCGACAGCGGCATCGACCTCATCCAACGCCTCATCGCGCAGAAGCGTTTCCCGCCGACGATCATCATTTCGGGTGAGGCCTCGATCACGGAGACCGTGGAAGCTCTGCGGCTTGGCGTCTACGACTTTATCGAGAAGCCGTTCACGCGCGAGCGTCTGCTCCAGTCCGTTCGCAATTGTCTCGACCATGCGTCGCTGCGGCGCGAGCTCACCGAACTTCGATCCCGCGCCAATGTCGCGAAGACGATCATCGGCCGATCGACGGAGATGATTCAACTACGGGACCGCATCGAGAAGGTGGCAGCGACCGATGCACGCGTCCTCATCCGCGGCGAGAGCGGCACAGGTAAAGAGTTGGTTGCCAACATGCTCCACCGCCACAGCGCGCGAAGACAGAAGCCGTTCGTCAAGACCAACTGCGCTGCCATTCCCGCGCATCTCATCGAGGATGAGCTGTTCGGCCACGCGCGTGGCGCCTTCACCGATGCGAAGAATGCCAAGGCAGGACTCTTCGAGGAAGCAGACGGCGGGACGCTGCTGCTCGACGAGATCGGCGATATGGATGTCGCCCTCCAGTCCCGGCTCCTGCGGGTCCTGGAGGATGGCAAGGTCCGGCGCATCGGCGAAACGCAGGAACGGCAGGTCAACGTGCGCGTGGTCGCGGCCAGCAACCGCGATCTGCAGCAGCTGATCGGACAGCGCTTGTTTCGCGAAGACCTCTACTTCCGCATCGCCACGGTTCCGATCGACGTTCCGCCGCTGCGCCAGCGCGTGGCGGACATCCCGCTCCTCTTTACACACTTCCTCGAGGTGTTCTGCGCTGAAAATCAACGTCGTAGGCTGACCGTCGATCCTGAGGTGATTCCGGCAATCGAAGGCTACCGATGGCCGGGAAACGTCCGGGAGCTGCGCAACGTTTGCGAGCAGCTCTCGATCTTCGGATCGGATCCCATCACGATCGATCAGCTGCCGACGTCGATCCTGCAGGCGGAGCCGGTAGGGGAAAGCGGCGTCCTTCGGCTTACGGAAACCGCGGTCGATCTCTCGCTCCGCGGGTTCCGGGAACTGTGCGAGAGGGAGTACATCGAACGGGTTCTCCGGCGCGTGAATTGGAGCTTTCCCGCGGCGGCGAAGATTCTTGATATCCAGCGAACCTACCTTCATCAGAAAGTGACGACGCTCAAGATCGCGCGGCGGAAATGAGCGATTTGCCCGGGGCCGGATTCAAGGACCACGCGGCAGACGAGCCCAACCGCGCACGCTTTCTGCACTCGGCATCCGCGGCGCGCGGCAGGACGCGCGGACCGCACTGAATACCGTGTCTTGCGTCACCGCAATTTTTGGATATGATCGCCGCCGTTTCGCGAGGAAGCGCGGCCATCCGCCGTGGCGCTTGCTCCCCGCCTTTCTGTTTCACGACTCCCGAATCCCGGACGGTAGCAGCCTGTAAATGGCTCAGATTTTCCACCGCAGCACCAATACTCTCGCCCGCGTCACGATCTTCGGCGCTGTATTTGCCGTGGCGTTCGTGCTGTGGGCGATCGGCGGCGTGGTGCGGTCGCCATACGCCACGGATCAGGGAATCGAGCGCGAGCAGCCGGTGCCATTCAGCCATCAGCATCACGTAGCGGGACTCGGCATCGATTGCCGCTACTGCCACACCTCGGTCGAGACTTCGAACTTCGCCGGCCTCCCGCCGACGCAAACCTGCATGAACTGCCACTCACAGATCTGGACGAACGCCGAGATGCTCGAGCCGGTGCGCGCCAGCTTCGCCAACAACAAGCCGATCGTCTGGTCGCGCGTCCACCGTCTCCCCGATTTCGTCCATTTCAATCACTCCATCCATGTCAACAAAGGGATCGGCTGCGCGAGCTGCCACGGCCGCATCGACAAGATGGCCCTCACGTTCCAGGCCTCGCCGCTGACGATGGAGTGGTGCCTGCAGTGCCACCGCGCGCCCGAACAATTCGTCCGTCCGCGCAACGAGGTATTCAACATGGCTTACATCACCACGGACCAGGAAACCATCGGCCCGAAACTGGTCCGGGA
Organism: Thermoanaerobaculia bacterium; assembly: GCA_035577085.1. Lineage (GTDB taxonomy): Bacteria > Acidobacteriota > Thermoanaerobaculia > Gp7-AA8 > Gp7-AA8 > JADGNZ01. The sequence goes on along the minus strand of DATLVW010000572.1, from coordinate 1,439 downwards.
GTACAACATTCAGAAGCTGACTACGTGTTCGACATGTCATTACTAGGGGGTCGTTTGCCGGGAGTCGGGAGTCGGAGAAGAAGCGCGACGTCTTCTTGCTCCGACACCCGACCCCCGACAACCGACTCCCGCGAAACATCATGACCGACCCCAAAACACTGAACCTCGCGGATTTCCGCAAGCGCATCGGCAGCGAGTACTGGCGCAGCCTGAATGAGCTCTCGCGCGACGACTTCGAACAGGTCGTCGAGACGGAGTTTCCGCAGGGTGCGCTGGCGCTGAACCGCGGGGTCGACCGGCGCGACTTCGTGAAGTTGATGGGGGCGTCGATGGCGCTCGGCGGTCTGGCCGCCTGCAACCGTCCCGCGGAGAAGATCGTCCCGTACGTCCGCCAGCCGGAAGGGCTCATCCCGGGCAAGCCGATTTTCTTCGCCTCGGCTATGACGATCAGCGGCTACGCGCACGGCGTGCTCGTCGAGAGTCACATGGGACGTCCCACGAAGATCGAGGGCAATCCTGACCATCCCTCCAGCCTCGGCGCGACGAATTCGTTCATGCAGGCCTCCATCCTCGGCCTCTACGATCCCGACCGTTCCCAGGTCGTGCGCCACCTCGGCGAGATCTCGACGTACAGCGATTTCCTGGCCGCGCTGCAGCCCGAGCTGAAAGCAGGCACGGCGAACGGCACCGGGCTTCGAATCCTCACGCAGACCGTCACCTCGCCAACGGTTGGCGCGCAGATCCAGCAGGTCCTCGCGCAGTTTCCCGGCGCGAAATGGCATCAGTGGGAAGCCGCCGGCGGACACAACGTGCGCGAAGGGCTGCGTCTCGCGTTCGGCAGCTACGCCAACGCCGTCTACCACTTCGACAAAGCAAACGTCGTCGTCGCGCTCGACTCTGATTTCCTCGAGCGCGGACCGGGTCACCTTCGCTACGCCCGCGATTTCTCCGGCCGCCGCAGAGTGCGCAAGGGAACGAAATCGATCAGTCGTCTTTATGCGATTGAATCGGGTCCGACCGGTACGGGATCGATCGCCGATCACCGGCTGGCTGTGAAGCCATCGGAGGTTGAGACGTATGCACGAGCCATCGCTGCATCGGTTCAAGGCTCCGACACCCGACTCCCGACCCCCGACCCCCAATTCATCGCCGCTCTTGTCCGCGATCTGCAGAAAAACCGCGGCACCAGCATCGTCGTTGCCGGCGAAGAACAACCCCCGGCCGTTCACGCCGTTGCCATGGCCATTAACCAGGCTCTCGGCAACATCGGCGCGACCATCACGATCACCGATCCCGTCGAAGTGGCGCCGGTGAATCAACTCGATTCGCTCAAACAACTCGTCGCCGACATGAACGCCGGCGCGGTCAAGACGCTCATCATCATCGGCGGTAATCCCGCCTACGACGCGCCGGGCGATCTTCCATTCGTCAAGGCGATG
>DATLVW010000571.1:0-5235 GCA_035577085.1 Thermoanaerobaculia bacterium | reverse complement strand
CGTCGAAGGCGCTCCGAACACATGGGTGATCACGCCCAACGCCAACTTCGTCGCCGCGGAGCAGTGCACGGTGACGATCCTCCAGAACTCCGTGCACGACCGCGACACGGACGACAGCGCGCCGCGCACCGACACGCTGCCCGCCGACTACTCGTGGACGTTCACCGTCTCCTCGGGAACCCTGCCTCCGTATCCACCATCCGTTCATCTGACGATGGGCCAGCCATCGATTTGTACGACCAGCCTGTCATCTCCAAACGCCTACCTGATGCTGAAGCCCGAGAATTCGATCTGCTACAACCGTGACCTCGGCCGTCCGAACTGGGTCAGCTGGCATCTCAGCGATGAGTGGGTTGGCTCGTTGACTCGTGTCGACACGTTCCGGCCCGATCCGGAAGTACCGCCCACCTGGTATCGCGTGCTGGCCAGCGACTTCTTCGCGTCCGGCTTTGACCGCGGGCATATGACGCCGAACGCCGACCGCGACAAGGAGACATCGATCCCCATCAACCAAGCTACGTTCCTGATGTCGAACATGGTCGCGCAGGCGCCTGACAACAACCAGGGACCGTGGGCGAACCTCGAGAACTATCTGCGTTCTCTCCTTTCTGTCGATGAGCTGTATATCGTGTCCGGACCAGCGGGTACAGGCGGAACGGGCAGCAACGGCGGCGTCACCAACACCGTCGCGAACGGCCACGTTACCGTTCCGGCGAGCACTTGGAAGTGCGCGCTGGTTTTACCAAAAGCATCCGGCGACGACGTCGCACGCGTCACTGCCTCGACGCGGACGATCTGCGTGATCATGCCCAATATCCAGGGCATCCGGAATGACGACTGGCACATCTATCTGAAGAGCGTCGACCAGGTGGAAGCGCTCACCGGATACGACCTCTTCTCCAACGTTCCACCAGCGATTCAGAACGCCATCGAGGCCGGAGTCGACGGCACAAACCCGCCGGGCGCCGCCGACCAATCGACGAGCACCAACGAAGACGTGCAGAAATCGATCACGCTCGACGCGGCGACCCCGGGCGGCGCGCTCACCTACACGATCCTCACCGGTCCCTTCCACGGCGGTCTGACCGGAACGGGCGCGAATCAAACCTACACTCCGGCTCCCGATTTCAACGGCACCGATACGTTCACGTGGCGCGTCAACGACGGCACGAACAACTCCAACACCGCAACCATGACCATCACGGTGGCCGAGGTGAACGATCCACCGTCAGCAGTGGATGACAGCAAGACTGCCACGGCGAACGTCGCGCTGACCTTCGCCAGCAGCGATCTGACGGCCAACGACTCCGCGGGACCGGCCAACGAAGCCGGCCAGACGCTCACCGTCACATCAGTCACGCCGACCGGCAGCACCCACGGTACGGTTTCGCTTACCAGCGGCCAGATCACGTACACCCCGGCAGCCGGCTACAGCGGTCCGGCCAGCTTCACGTACACCGTCTGCGACAACGGCACGACCGCCGGATCGGCAGATTCGCTCTGCGCAACTGCCACCGTCAACGTGACGGTCAATCCGCCGCCGCCCGCCACCCACTTCAGCGTCACTGCACCGGCGAACGTGACCAACGGCGTTGCCTTTAACGTCACCGTCAGCGCACTGAGTGGCTCAAATACCGCGGCTACCGGCTATACCGGCACCGTGCACTTCACCAGCTCCTCATCCGGCACGCTGCCTTCGGATTACACGTTCACCGCCGGCGACCTCGGCGCGCACACGTTCAGCGTGACGCTCACATCGAACGGATCGCGGACGATCACGGCAACGGACACGGTTACCGCCTCGATCACCGGCACCGCAAACACGAACGTGCTCGCGGCAACCACGCACTTCAGCGTCACCGCTCCCGGCACCTTTGCTCCCGGCACACCGTTCAACGTGACTGTCACCGCGCTCGATGCCTCGAACGCGACCGTGACTACCTACGCGGGCACGGCTCACTTCACCACCTCGGCAGGTTCTTCGACCCTTCCCTCGGACTACACGTTCGTCGCCGGCGACAACGGCGTGCATACGTTCAGCGTCACGCTCAACGCCAGCGGCGCGCAGACGGTCACCGCGACCGATACGGTGACTGCATCGATCACCGGCAGCGCATCGACGACGGGTTCTTGCCCGCCGGTCGCGGCGCCGACTGCGTCGAACAGCGGTCCCGGGTGCGCAGGCGGCACAGTCAACCTCTTCGTCTCCGGCAGCGGCGCGAGCTACTCGTGGAGCGGTCCGGGCGGCTTCACCTCGACACTGCAGAATCCGACAGGAGTCACGCAGCCGGGCACCTACACGGTGACCGTGACCACGTCCGGCGCCTGCGGCGGCAGCATTGCGGTATCGACCACCGTCGTCTTCAATCCGCTTCCCTCCGCCACGATTACCAACGGCGGCACTGCCTGCCCGCTTTCGACGCTCAACCACGCCAGCGTGGCCGACGCCGGCGCGGGAGCAAGCTACAACTGGACGATCACGAACGGCACGATCACGGGCGGCATCGGAACGCGCAACATCCTCTACACCGCCGGGAACAGCGGCAACGTGCACCTTGCGGTCACCGTGACCACGGCGAGCACTTGCAGCGCCTCCTCGACCGCGGATGTCGCAATCACCTCGGGGCCCACGATCAGCGTCCCGGCGAACCTCTCTGCCTGCGGCTCCTCGACGGTCACGATTCCGTTCACGCTCACCGGTAACGGCCCGTGGACGGTGCAATGGTCCGACGGCCTCACGCAGACGGTCATCGCATCGCCCGCATCGCGCACCATCAGCGTCACGACGTCGACGACGCTAACGGTTGGCAATGTGACTGACAGCAGTTGCACCAACAGCAGCCCGGGCGCGACGACGTTCATCGGCGTCACCGCGCCGCCGACGATCGCGACCCAACCGCAGGGCCAGATCGTGAATCCGGGGAACAACGCCACGTTCACCGTCGTCGCGAATGGCGCGAACCTGCACTATCAATGGTTCGTCCATCACGCCAGCGGGGTGACGAACGCCGTCGGAACCGACTCTCCGTCGTACACGACCAACCCGGAAGGAAACGCCACGTGGTCCGTGCGCGTCTCGAATTCATGCGGCTCGATCGACTCCGTCGCGGTGAACGCGCTGGTCGTTACGCCGCGGCATCATCCCGCACACTAATCGCTCCTGATGAATGCCGGCGCTCGCGAAAGAGCGCCGGCATTCCGGTCCGCGGGCCGGTTCTTGCTTTACAATCAACCCGAGATGCCCGCCAAGCGCGAAAAGGAATTCAACACCGCCTGCCAGGAAGAGGTTTACCGGCAGGTGAAGTCGTATCTCGACGAGCTCGTCGATGAGCACTTCGACGACGCCGAGCATTGCGACTTCTATCTGAAGTACGGGTCCACCGTGCTGGAGATCTCGATCGATCCCTATCAGGAAGACGACGCCGTCATCGAGGTGCTTGCCTTCTGCGTCCAGGGAGTGGAGCCGTCCTTCGAGCTGATGCAGGAACTGCTGCGAGTCAACGCCGAGGTTCCCCTCGGCGCGTTCAGCATGCAGGGCGAGAGCGTCTTCTTCTCGCACTCATTCCTCGGCCGCCGTCTCCGTCCGGAACAACTCATCGCATCCCTCGACGTCGTCGCCAACGTTTCCGACGAGTACGACGAAAAGCTCGTGGCCAGCTACGGGGGCGAGACAGCGATCGACTGTCTTCGCAGCGGCGGCATGCGTCCACCGGTTGCGTTCGCTGCACGAAAGGCGGATAGCAATTGAAGCGAGCGGCATATCCCTTGCTGTTTGATGGTGATATGACCGGGCGCCGGGCTACCGCAGTCGCATCCCTCCTGATCGCAGGGGCTCTATTCGTCCGGTGCACCGGCGGTCAGGAGAGTAAGGCCGCCGAAGAGCAGGCGCCTCGGAAAAACGGAATCACCGTAACCGCAAGCACCGCCGCGGCTTCAGAAACACCCCAGATCGACGCCAAGGCCGCGCTTAGGGCGATCAACCCTGCGATCCCCATCTATGCCGGAGCGAAGTATCGCGACGATCTCACCCGCCGCGACTCCGTCATGATCAAGAACCAGTACGGGCCGAACGCCGAAGTGTACACGCTGGCGACGGACGACTCGTTCCCGCAGGTCTACCACTACTACACCACCTATCTTGCCCAGTTTCGGGCCTATCCCACGCAGTCGCCCTACCCCGCTACGCAGACGTGGCGAACTCTCGAGGTTCAGCTCAACCAGGCCATGCAGGATCCCTTCATTCCGGGCGACATGCTGAAGCCGGGCGACCGTCAGATCACGTTGCAGATCGCCGAGACGGAGGCGGAGCCGAAGACGGTCATCCGTTACGTGATCACCCCGCAGCCGATTCAGTCTGCCCAGGCGCAGACCCCGAAGCCCGCCGCCCCTTCAACAAACGCGTTCGATCGGGAGTAGAGCGCAGGAGGCTGAAGTCCGGCCTGTGCGAGGATCTTATGTACCCGTGGCGCCGCATCGTCATCCCGACTGATTTCTCGACGGCTGCTGAATGGTCGTTCGATTCGGCGGTGCAGATCGCCGGCACGACCGGCGCCGAGCTCATCATTCTTCACGTGCGGGCGACACGTCCCTCAAACCCGGACGAGCTCCGCTTTCCAGCTGACGACTCGCTCTATGAGTACGCCGAGCAACACGAGCTCGAGAAACTTCGCGACCACGCGCGCCGGGCCAATGCAAGGGTTCCGACGCGTCTTGTCATCCAGCGCGCTCCAGACCCGGGCGCGGCGATCTGCAGCACCGCCATCGAAGAAGGCGCAGATCTCATGGTCATCTCGACTCATGCGCGTCACCATGTCGCCCATCTCATCATCGGATCGACGACGCTCAAGGTCTTGTCGGGTGCCTCGCTGCCTGTGCTGGCCATCCGCTATGGCATCCCCAGCCGCCGAGGATTGCAAAAGATCCTGGTGCCGGTCCATCTGAAGCAGCGTTCCACCGCGGCGGCGGCGCTGGCTTCGTCGATCGCGCGGCGTGAAAACTCCGAGATCCATCTGATCATCGTCTGTGAGGAGCCGGAGCGGATTGCCTCGCAGGATCTTCTTGACGCGATGACGGGCAGCACGTTCGATGGAGCGCGGGTCCTGCCGGTCGTCCTGCAGGGGAAGGATGTCCAAGCGGAGCTGGCCCGCTACGCCAAGACCGTGGACGCCGACGCGCTGTTCCTCAACGTCGGAGCGCACGAGATCAGCACGCTGAAGCAGGACATCATCCGGAAGG
>DATLVW010000570.1:0-7394 GCA_035577085.1 Thermoanaerobaculia bacterium | reverse complement strand
CCTCCGTGTCTCCGCGTGACAATGCTTTTTGATTTTATCGAAACCTACGTCCGAACCCCGTGCTTCGGTAGCTCATCCTCCAGCGTGAAATCCCACTCCTTCGCGTCGATCGGCTCGTTCGCGTAGATGTGGAAGACGCAGCGGCCGGCGCCGGATTGGAAGGTCTCGTCGCGCTCGACGCGGACACCGAGAAGGCGGGTTAAGGCGTTGACGGAAACGCTGCATAGCGTGGGGCGGCGCATGGCGGTGTTGAAGAAGGGGCAGTTCCGCTCGACGAGCAGAAAGCCGTCGTCGACTTTCTCGCTGGTCATGTACGGATCGGCGGGAGCGTAAAGCCCTTTCAGCGCTTCGACACGCGATTCCAACGGCATCCCCTGGAGCGTCTTCTCTTCGATCGAAACGCGGTCATCGCAGACGCGTTTGAGCACGCGAACCGCGGCATCGGGTCCGAGCTCCTGAGCCACCGCGTCGATCACGGCGACATTGAGCAGGTCATAGCTCTTCGGAAAGAGATGATCGCCGGCCTCGGTGAGGTTGTAGCGCGTGGCCGGACGTCCGGTGCGGCCGCGCTCATCGCCGCGCGCGACGCGAGACTCGATCCATCCCTCGCGCTGGAGTTGCAGCAACTGCTGGCGCACCGCTTCGCCCGTCAGTTGCAGCGGATGGGCAAGCTGCGCGATCGTGGATGGGCCCTGCCGTTTGAGAGCAAGCAGGATGGCCCGGCGGCTGTCAGGAAGCTGGTCGACGGTGATGATGGGTTGGCTCCTCTGGCCGCCGCATCGGTGCGCGGAAAGCCAGAGGGAAACATTGAAGTCCGATCAAGGGATTGTCAAGTGCCGGGTTGCAAATCATTCATGTTTGTTTGATCTGCGAGCTCACTTCGCCCGCGTCAGGAAGAACTTTGGGCTGTGCTCGAACGCGCTGCCGTCGGGAGTCTGCATAGCCCACGAGGCGTCCATCTGATCGGCGCCCGCGAAGTGAATGAATCCGTCGTGTACATGCGGATGGTCCTTCGCGTGCTCGCCGTCGATGCTGACAAACGCGAAAACGAGACGGTCCGGTGACGATTTCGCCTTGTCCAGCTTCATGACCGGCTGATTGTCGGCGCCGCAGAAGTGTGTGGCCACCACGTCGTCGCCGTTGAGCGTGTAGAGCGTCAGCATCTCGTGCGGAGTGCCGCCGAAGAGCGTCTCCATGACCGCTGTGCCACCAGCAGTGAGGCGGTAACTGACGCTCGTCGGCGGTCCGTCTGGCGTCATCGCATGTCCGTTCCACGTTCCGGCCAGCGACTTCAGATGCTCGAAGGCATCGGCCGCCTTCACCGGTTCCGCCGCGTGGGCGTTTACGGTGAGGAACACGAGGAACATCGCCGCGAGCGTTGACGCGGCCGCGCTGCCGTTGGCGGGGCGTCCATATCGCTGCGTAGCCCAGCCGACGATTGCGCCGACGATCGATCCAGGCAGCATGATCTCAAGGTAGTAGCCGTGCTGCATCGCCGCTACTCCGTACGCCAGCAGGGCTCCGACGAGCAGGCCGAAGGCAATGCCCCAAGCCACCGACTTCACCTTCCGCGCAAACCATCCGGCGGCGATGCCGGCAATCATTCCCTTGAACGTCGAGCCGATGACGATGCCGATGATGCCGGCGCGCACCGTAGGCGTGAACCACGCCGTCATGCCGTCGACCGCGCCCAAACCGGCGCCGAGGAGAAGTCCAACCAGGATTTTGTTCATGTCGTTTGTTCCTCCAGTGAGTCTATTCAACGTCTGGTGAAAATCCTTTAACGGCGTCAGCGCCCAAACCAGATCACGATGGTCACCCGCATCAGAAGATAAGCGACGACGATGGTAACGAGGGCCCGATTGCGGACGAGCCAGCGGTTGATTCGCTCGATGACATTCTCGCGGTACGCGGTGACCGGCTTGTTGTCGAGCCACAGTGTCACGTCAGCAGCGAGATCGCGCGCCGACGGATACCGATCGTGTGGACCTGGCGCGGTGGCCTTCGCACAGATCGCGGCCAAGGGCTTCGGCAGCTTCGCGGGAAGCAATGCGCGCAACATCGCGCCGAGGGCGAAGACATCGGCTGCAGCATCAAGAGCAATGCCGCTCTCCTGTTCGGGCGCCATATAGCCTCGCGTTCCCGCTACGACTCCGGCGGTCGCACCGATCTCGCGCGCGACACCCCAATCCATCACCAGCACTTCGCCGAAGTCGCCGAGCATGACGTTCTCCGGTTTGAGATCGCAATGGACGACACCATTGGCGTGCGCGAATGCGACGGCTTCGCAGATGCGTTGGAAAACGCGCAGCAACTCCAACGGTTGCGCCTCAAGCTCATCGAGCCTGCGTCCGCGCACGAGCTTCATGGCGTACCAGAGCCGGCCGTCGGGAAGAATGCCGACGTCGTGCAGCGGCACGATGCCAGGGTGTTCCAGCCGCGCGATCGTCCTCGCCTCGGCGCGCATTCGTTCGACGGCGTCAGCCGAGGCGAGCTCGCTGGCGAGAACTTTGATGGCGACGTGGCGATGCAGCTCCGTGTCTTCCGCCTCGTAGACCACGCCCATCCCCCCTCGGGCCAGCTCGCGCTGGATACGATAGCGCGTGGCGCTGAAATCTGGCTGCTCCGCAACCATGCGTAGGTGCGCGACGGCGCTATCCGAAAGCCACGTCATGCATCGACTCCGAGCAGTGCGCGCACTTCATTGCGGTATTCGGCGTCCGAGGCCGTTGCTTCGCGTAGCACGTCGAGCACAATGCCGCGGAAACGGCGGCGCGTTGCTGCGAGCCAGTTCGTGACCATCGACTCGCTGATACCAAACCGTTCGCCGGTCTCTCGATATGACGCGCGTGACGTCTCATCGAGATCGTACGCTTCGAAGATTGCAAAATGCGTCTGCCTGCCGCTGGCGGCGCATGCGTCGCGCAGCCGCTCGACGGCAAGCGCGAGGACGCTGCGTACCCATTCGCGCTGAAAGTAGTCCTCGGGCGATCCACCGCGATCGTGCTCGCGCGCAATCTCCTCCTCGGCGTGGGCGAAGTCGAGCGTGATCGCCCCACCGCCGCGCTTCTGCCGTTGCGACGCTTTGACTTCGTTCGTGACGAAGCGATCGAACAACATGCGAAGGAACGTCCGGAAGGTCGCTTTCGCAGCGTCATAGCTTGCGAGCGAGCCATTCTCGAAACACTTCGCCAGAAACGCCTGCGTGAGATCCTCGGCGTCAGTTTCCCTGAGGCGATCGGTTACGCGAAGGTATTTGTAGAGAGGCTTCCAGTAGATGGCGACGAAGGTGTCGAAGGCACGGCGGCGCTGCTCATCGTCGTCGCTGCCGAGGGCAACGATCACACTGCGTCGAGTAGTTGGGAACATGGACCAGGCGATAGGGTAGCGCGGTCCTAGGCACGTTAAAACCGTTTCACGCGGGGAACGCGGGGACGCGGAGAGAACCTCCGCGCTCTCCGCGTGAAAACGTGCCCCCGTGTTAAGCGCGCTACTTGCTCATCGCCGTCAGTCGCCGCTGCGCGAGCTCCCACACCGAGGCGCCGTCGGTCTCTTTCTTGTCGACACGTTTGTAGGCCGCGAGCGCCGCTTCGCGCACCCCGTAGTTCTCCGCCATGCGGCCGAGGACGTACCAGTCGCTGCTGTCGGGCGTGTCGCGGCGGCTCTTGTCGAGCGTACGTAACAGAGCATCGCGCGCTTCGATGTTCTTGCCGGTCTCCGCGTACAGCGTTGCCAGCGTGTGCAGTGCGGCGGGCGACGTCTGCGACTCCTCCGCGGTGGCTCGGCGCGCGTTCTCCATCGCGTGCGTGACGTTGCCGACGAACAGCTCGAACCAGGCGGCGTTGTTGTAGTCGTTCTGCGTCGGCGAGAGCTCATCGACGATCTGTTCGGCGTACTTCGCGGCGGCCGCGTAGTCCTTTGCCTTGGCCGCGTTGGTGGAAAGCGCGCGCAGAACCTCATCATCCTTCGGCTTCTTTGCCAGGCGGCTCTTCGCCAGCGCCTCGGCGTCCGCAGTCCGCCCGCTGAGCGAGAGCGCGTAGACATTCGAGGTGAAAGCGCTCTCCGAGTCGGGATAGGCCGCACGAAGACGCTCGGTAATCGGAACGACGTTCTTCCATTCCTTCTTGTTCGCGTACGAGTACGAAAGCGCGAGGTCGATCCACGTCTTCGTCTTGTCGTTCGATGCTTTCTCGCGCGCCGCCAGGAGAATGGGGATGCTCTTGTGGGTGCCTTTGTGCCCCATGGTCGATGCGGCAGCTGTGCGAATCTCGTCGGCGTTCGTCGAGGTATTGTCTTTGGACCAAAGCGACGCAAACGGCGCCCCGGAGAGCGGATCATCACCGCCGCCCGCCGGCACATCTTCGCGCAGCCAGTTGAGCCACGTGCGCGCGGCATCCAACTGGCCGGCATCGGCAAGTGCGAGGACGGCGGCGCCGATCGTGTCCGCCATGGCGCGGCTGGCCCGAATTACGTATCCACCGTTCTGATGAACCACGAAGAGCGTGGGAATCGACATGCCGTTCTCGCCGCGCATCCGCAGCCGGTAGCCGGTCTTCTCGTCGCCGTCGGTCTGGATGCGCAGCGAAGCAAATGAGATGTCGCCGACTACCGCGGGCGCCATTCCGGTGCCAAAAGTCATCGAACGCATCGAACGTTGAAGATCGTCTTCGTCCTCGTCGTCCAATTTCAGATCGAAGGCGAAGAGCTTCTTCAGCGCCGTCACGTCCTCATGCGTCATGGCGATGATCATCTTCTGTACGACGGAGCCTGGATCTTTCTCGTCGATCGGAACCTCTTCGATGCGCTTTGTTTTCTTCAACTCTTCGATGAACGGACGTGCGCTCGACGCATTAGGGGCGCCTTGTGTAGCGGCGTCGAACATCTCGGTCGCCTGCGGGTAAAGCCGGAGATTGAGCAGAGTCTGCGCGATCGCCTGCGCGTAGGCGCGGCGCGTATTCGCATCGAATGCGCCCAGCTCGTGCAGCGCTGGCGCAGCGCCATCCGTCGCAGCGATCGCGGCGATGCGGCCCGTCTCGCGAAGCTGCGGATCCTGCACAGTCGCCGCCAGCTCTTTCATTTCCGCAAACCGGCCGGCGTGCGCGAGAGCGAGCATCAGATCGCCGTCGAATTGCTTCGCTTCCTTCTCACCGGCCTCCTTTGCAACCGCACGATACTCAGCGATCGCTTCATCGATTTTCGAGCCGGGTCCATATTCCGTTCCCTCGCTGTTGAACGTGAGCACTTTGGCCAGAGCGCCGCGATACTCGGCATTCTTCGGATCGAGCTCCTTCGCTTTGCGAAGCGCCGCGATTGAGCCGTCGAGGTCGAAGCCTTTACGCATCAGGCGCCCGAGCAGGTCGTACTCGAGGATGCCCGCCAGTCCAGCCTGCACATGCGCATTCGAAGGCTCGAGCGCGACGGCGCGCGCGATCTCCTCGCGTGCCGCGTCACCGAGTCCGCCGACCAGGAGCGCACGGGCGATCTCCATGTGGTGCTGCGCTTCCTTCGGATGAAGCGCAGCGAGCTTGCGGAACTCGGTCAGCGCACCGGCAACGTCACCTGCATTCAGTTTGGCCTGGCCAGCGAGATCGAATCCGATGATCGTCGGCTTTCCTTCGACGATCTTCTTTAGGGCCGCGCGTGTGTCTTCGAATTCTGCCGCGCTGATGCGCCGCTTTCCGCTGTCGAAACGAAGGACGGCCGTGACTGAGCCGTCCGGCTTCGATGCGAACTCCTTGGTCAGAGTGGTGGTGCCGAGTTTGATCGTCTCGTTCGGCGGCAGCGTCCGCGCGTTGTATCCGGCCGGCGGAACGATGTGATAGGTCCACTCGCGCACTTCCGCCGCAGGAAAGATGAAGTCGCCCACTCGCTTCCTGCGCGCCTCTTCGGCGTGATCGTCGCCGAAATTGCGCATCGGGAAAGGAAGCCAGTTGATGAGATTCGCCGGATGGAACGCGACGGCTGCATCGCCGTCACGCGCGACGCCGGTGTCCGCGTCCGAGGCCTCGATCGTCACGCGGAATGGCTTGGTGAGATCGTGCGGATCGGTGGCTTCGATCTTCTCCAGTTTCTTCGCGGAGTAGTAAGTCTTGACGTACGACTCGATCTGCTCTTTGTACTTGGTGCGATCGCTCTCGGCGTAGAAGTGGCGCTGGAACGAGTCCTCGGGGCCGCTTACCGTCTCCGTGACTTCGGTGACGTGCGCTTTGCCGTCTTCCGGCAACGTGTATGTTCGCGTCTCCGAATAGCGATTCTCCGTCGACGGAGTCTCCGGCGTCTTCGTCAATGACGATGTGTCGCCTGCGGCGACGAGAGCGAGACGTCCCTGATCCTGCGCCGGCAGATCCCCAGCGTGGGCGAAGTCGTCGGTCGGATCGACCCACATCGCTGGCTCGCTGCTCGTCGCGTCGGCGCGGACGATGGCGTGATTGAAGCGCCCGAGGCCGGGAAGGTCAGGATGGACGTCGAAGTCGACGCCGGCACGGAGCAGCGCCACATGGGCAACGATTCCCGCCTGACGCAGCATCGCCACGAGCAGCGTCGCCTTATCTTTGCAGTCGCCGTATTTGTTGCCCAGGACTGTGTGCGGTGGACGCGGGATGATGGAGGACTCGCCGACTTCGACTCCGGCGTACCGGACGTTCTTCTCCACCGCCGCCAGCGCTCGCGCAATCACCTCACGCCTAGCCGTGGCGTTGCCGATCGCATCGTGCGTGAATTTCTTGAGATCGTCGCCGGCAATCTGCTTGTCGACGATCTCGCTGTAGCGCTTTGCAAGGTTCCCCCACGACGAGCCGGTCGAGAAGGCGAGGTACGGCAACGAGATATCGTCGAACGGAAGGAAGTTCTCGAAGTCCTTGCGGCCCTCGATGCGTCCCGTTTCGAACGTCATGATGCGGCGGCCGTCTTTCTCTTCGATCTTCGCTTGCACATCCGTCTTGTTTACGATGCGCGGCTCGATCGTCGAAGGACCGTCGATCGTTACGCGAGTGCGCTGTGTCGGCGCATACCCACCGAAAACAACAATGTCCGATGCCCCAGCCTCCTGAATCGGATTGTTGCCGTTGAACTCGATGACATATTCGATCACGGAGCCGACCGCGACGCCCGGCAGCGGCGCACGAAGCACGCGGTTGTCGCTGAAGATATCGAGGTCCTCGCGCGCCGGCGACTCCATGATCGCCTTGGAATCGAGCGTATGGACCGTGCCGTCCTTGGAGACGATGCGCGCCGCGACCGTGGGCCGGTCGTTGTACCAGGGCGCCCAGGGGACTTCGAGCGTGCCCAACTCATCGATCGCCGACTCGTCGACGATTCGGTAGATGTGTCGCTGCGTCGTATGCGCCTTGCCGTTTGCTTCGAACGAGTAGTGCGCTTCATCAAGCAAAACGACG
>DATLVW010000569.1:0-8295 GCA_035577085.1 Thermoanaerobaculia bacterium | reverse complement strand
CGCCACCGTTTCGAAACGGTCCGTCTCTGTTTTCAAACGGTGCGCCGCCGTTTCGAAACGGTCCCGTCTCCGTTTTCAAAGGGTGCGCCACCGTTTCGAAACGATCCGTCTCTGTTTTCAAACGGTGCGCCACCGTTTCGAAACAGTCCGTCTCTGTTTTCAAACGATGCGCTACCGTTTCGAAACGGTCCGTCTCCGTTTTCAAAGGGTGCGTTTGCGTATTGAAACGCAGACCGCCTGGGACCGCAGGCGGAGACGAAGCGCGAGATGTCTGCACCCCCGCGCGCGCACAAGGCGCGCGCCCATGCCGCGAACGATCCGCACCGAACGTCATTTCACGGCCAGCGACACGGTACGAGACGTCGTCATCGGCATGTCCGACGGCCTCACCGCTCGCTTCGCAACACCGACGGGCAGGGACGCCCGTCGGTTGCGTCGCTGCTTAGATCCCTTCACCGGTAGCGGCCAGAGGTCAAGTGCAACGGAGAGCCGCTGCGCTCCTGCCACAACAGCACGAGGTCGCGGCCGGCGCGGGCCAACGCCATCGCGCTGCTGCCTTCGACGGGGAGGCCTGAAACCTGGGCTCGCCGGCTCCATCCCGCCTCGGCCAGCGTTCCGTATCCGTTGCTCAGTCCCGTCCCTGATTGTTTGTAGCTCACCGGATTCTGGGGCGTGAGAACGCCGCTGATCGAAAACGTCGTCGAGCACAGGATCGAGTCCTTCGCTGCGCGGTGGATGAAATGGATCACGCCGTCGAGCGAAGCCGCGGCAAAGGGGGCCGCTCCCTGATACGGTGCGAGTGAGTCATCGCCGCCCGGAGCGCGTGTCGGACCAGCAGCGAAGTGCTGGACCGGATACACGGATGGTGACCACGCATACTGCGTCGTGTTGCTGTCCCCGGCGCTCGTGACGACGTTGAACGGTGCGGTGTTGTAAGAGGCGACATTCATCAAGCTCGTTCCACCCGCCTGGTGGATCAGGAAGACCGACGCACCGAGTGTGGCGAGGACGACGGCACCGCCGCCTTGCTGTCCGACTGCGACCGGCGTCGTCCACTGGCCATTAGCGAAGATCTGCGACTGCAAGCCGCTATCGCTGCTCCACGCGAGCATGAGCTTCTCCGTTTGATCGCCGTAGTCGAGGTATGAGACGAGCGAGAACGCCTGCACTCCGGTGGCGACCTGCTGCGGCGCAGACCATGCGCCGTTGCTCAGCGACAACGCCGACAGCGCGCCGCCCGACTGGCAGATCAGGGTGAGATTCCCGTTGGCGGAAGCCATTGCCACCGTGGTGACATTCTGCGGACCGGCCACGTCCTGCGCCGGCGACCACGTCCCGTTCGTTCGGGTGCGGCAGGAAAGCGCGCCGCCCGATCCGTAAACGGCATAAAGCGTGTCGCCGAGCGAGGCGGCGGCAACGGTCGTGGCGTTCTCGATCGGCGTCGGCTCCGGTGCGCCCCAGGCATAGGTCTTCCCCCAGAGAAACTGAAACCAGTTCGCGTCTGTGTCGTTCGTCCCGAGCGCTGGAAGATCGAAGTTCTTTTCGACGGTCCGCAGAAGGCTGTAGTGGTTGTATCCCTCTTGCTCGATGCGCTGCGGAGTGATCGTGTCGCCGAGGAGGACGGTGTAGATCTGGTTTGGACCGTCGTAGGTGCTGTCCCAGTTGCGGATCTCCTCATAGGATTTGTTCATGTCGGCCTCGTCGAACGTGACGACGACCAGCGTTCCTTTCGGCATGCGGGAGCCGGGGCCGGGGAAGGCGAGCACGCCGAAAAACGACTCGAGCCATTTCGCGAGCTGATCGACGAGAAACGGCGCGCGCTGGGCCGGTTCGTTGTACGTTCCGTAAAGCCAGTGCCCGCAGTCCCACATGTTGGGAGTGAACCACGAGTACTGCGGCAGTGTGCCGTCGAGTGCGTCGCGCAGGAAGTCGTGGGACGTGCCGATCCGCTTCCACTGGTTCTCATCGTTCACGATGCTGCTGAAGCGGACGAACGGATTGTGCATATTGAGGTAGGGGGGGTAGTCGAGGATCGTCTGACTGACGGTTGCCGCCACATCGATCTGCCCGGATGAGGGGTCGAGGATCGGCGCAAGGCTCGGCGGGAAGGCGACGGGCGAATAGCCGGCCATGTAGGCGCGCCACTCGAGGCCATTCTCGACGATCACATCGGCGATCGTCTTCTGCGGCATCGGTTCAGGTCCGGGCGCGGGCGCCGGCGCTCCCTGGGGCTCCGGCAGAAACGTGTAGTACAGAGGATCGCTGGAGATGTTGCAGATCTCGCCCGCCACCGAGGCGACGTAATTCGTGTTGGAGGGGTGCATCACGCCGAAGTAGTTGGCGAGCTCGATCCCCTTCGCGGCGAGCGAGCGCATGTAGGAGTTCTGCATCACGGAGCCACGGAACTCGTTCTCGAAGATGATCACCACGACACGTTCGAATGCGCGCTTGCCCATTTCCACTCCTTACCACCATACGGCTGCTCCGCAATTCCGTCAGGCAGTCAATGATTTTGTGAAAACATTACACCCTACCGCTGCGAATCGCGATCATGAGGTGGAGTCTGGTCGTGGGTCAACCGGACGGCCTATCGTGGTCGCCGAAGCAAAAGGCAACCACAGAGACACAGAGAACACAGAGGGGATCTCTGTGACCTCCGTGTCTCTGCGGTCACCGGTTTTTCAAATTGCCCCACTACTTTGGAGTCTTTGCATCTCGCGCCGGTGATCAACGAGACCTTCTGATTCTTCGCCGTAAGTAACGATCCACTCCCGGTACAATACGCAGCGTTTCCCGCACAGGCCAGCGAGGCTTCGCGGTCATCGCCTTGATGACCGGAACGCCCGACGTTGGCGGCGCCGGGATCACGCAGAGGGAGAGAGCTATGAGCAATGGATCGACACCCCCGGGATGGCCTACCGGTATCCCCATCGTGCAGGAGCAGTATCAGAACTGGTCGCGCGGCATCACCGTACCGAACGTCTGGACGTGCACGCCGGCGACCCCGGCTGACGTCGTGACGGTTTGCAACTGGGCGGCTGGCGCGAACTTTCAGATTCGCCCGCGCGGCATCATGCACGGCTGGTCGCCGCTGACCGTCCCGAACGGCGAGCCGGTGGCCAACGTAGTCCTGGTCGACCTGACCGTGAATCTGAACCAGGTCCTGGCGATCACCTCCGCCGCCAACGGCCAGCCGGCGCAGGTGAAGGTGCAGACCGGCATGGTCATGGAAGACCTCATGACCGCGTTGCAGAATGCGCCGGGCGGCAGCACCACTACCCCCGGCACCGGCTACGGCTTCGCTCACATCCCCGCGCCCGGACATCTCACCGTGGGTGGCGTGCTGGCCATCAACGCTCACGGCACGGCCGTTCCGAACCAGGGCGCCAACAACCTCGACATCAGCTATGGCTCGCTGAGCAATCAGATCCTGGCCTTCACAGCGGTGGTCAGCGATCCCTCCTCCGGCAGTCCCAACTCCTACGTGGCGAAGACGTTCAGCCGCACCGACACGGACGCCCTGGCCTTCCTCACGCACCTGGGCCGTGCGTTCCTGCTCGACGTCACCCTGCAGTTGACCAACAACTACAACCTGCGCTGCCAGAGCATCATGACCATCGACAGCAGCGTGCTGTTCGCGCCGCAGACGCCGGGCTCCCCGCCGCCGGCGCAGAGCTGTGGCGACTTCCTCAATCAGTCCGGCCGCATCGAGATCATCTGGTTCCCGGTCTTCCCCACCGTCACCTGGAAGACGTATCCGTGGCTGAAAGTCTGGACAGTCAGTCCAAAGCAGCCGTCCGGCTCCAAGTTGGTGAACGGCCCGTACAACTATCCGTTCTCGGACAATCTGCCGCTCGGGGTCACCGACGCGGTCGACGCCATGGTCTCGCTGGCGCCGGGGCTGACGCCGCTCTTCACCGGCATCACCGCCCTCTTCACCGCATTCGCCCTCAATCCCCTCGGTTCGCTGGCCGCGGATAAGAAGGCTGCCTCGAGCGTTGCGACGTCAACGTCCCTCGCTGCGGTCGCGGAAAAGCAGAGTCCGGGAATCACGGACGCCATCAGCCAACTGACCAGCGCCGTCCCGGGCCTCGCCGGCTACTTCGCCGAGATGGCGAAATACGCGTGGAATCCGTTCAACCTCACCGATCTCTGGGGCGCGTCGATGAACACGCTCCTCTACGTCAAGGACACCACGCTGCGGGTCACGGCGAACGGGTACGCCATCCAGATGAACAGCGCGGACGTGCAGAATGCCATTGCCGCCTTTACTACTCAGTTCACGGACATGCTGGCCGAGTATCAGCAGAAGTCGCCGGCTCTCTATCCCATCAACTCGCCGATGGAGATCCGCGTCACCGCGCTCGATGAGTTCCCGCCCGGCCAGACGACGCTCAGCCCGATCATCTCCGCCCTCAGCTACGACGATGTGGCGAAGAAGAATCAGTGGGATGTGGCGGTGTGGTTCGACGTCCTGACCGTGCAGCCCGACGGAGATCCGCAGCAGGCAAACGCGTTCTACACGGAGCTCGAGGCGTGGATCAGCAACCACTTCGGCAACGCCCAGCAGTACCGCATCAACCCGGAGTGGTCGAAGGGATGGGCGTACACCACCCAGAACGGCGCCTGGACCAACGCAGAGTACCTGGAACGGATCCGCGAGAACTTCACGACCGGCCGCACGACGTCGCCCACCTGGGCGGACGAGGTGGCCGCGCTCGCAAAGTACGATGCCGCGAACCTTTTCTGGAACCCGTTCCTGCAGGAGCTCTTCGTCAATCCCTGATTCGTCCCAGAAGACGTAGTGCAGGCATTCTTGCCTGCAGCCGCCGGGCGTCCTCGCCCGGCGGTGGTTTTCGAAGTGGAATGACAACACATACGTTCCGCTGGCTGTCTGCTCAAAAACCACCGACGGGCAGGGACGCCCGTCGGGAGCAGGTGTGGACACCTGCACTACGTGGCTTCGCCGATTCTGGCCGGGTACATGGCGGCGTAGTGCAGGCATTCTTGCCTGCAGCCGCCGGGCGTCCTCGCCCGGCGGTGGTTTTCGAAGAGGAATGACAAAACGTACCTTCCGCTGGCTGTCTGCGCAAAAACCACCGACGGGCAGGGACGCCCGTCGGGAGCAGGTGTGGACACCTGCACTACGTGGCTTCGCCGATTCTGGCCGGGTACATGGCGACGTAGTGCAGGCATTCTTGCCTGCAGCCGCCGGGCCTCCTCGCCCGGCGGTGGTTTTCGAAGTGGAACGACAACACGTATCCGCTGGCTGTCGGCGCAAAAACCACCGACGGGCAGGGACGCCCGTCGGATGCAGGTGTGGACACCTGCACTACGTGGCTTCGCCGACTCTGTCTGGGTACATGGCGGCGTAGTGCAGGCATTCTTGCCTGCAGCCGCCGGGCGTCCTCGCCCGACGGTGGTTTTCGAAGTGGAATGACAAAACGTACCTTCGGCTGGCTGTCGGGCGCAAAAAACACCGACGGGCAGGGACGCCCGTCGGGAGCAGGTGTGGACACCTGCACTACGTGGCCTCGCCGATTCTGGCCGGGTACATGGCGGTGAAGGGCCAGTTCTCCATGCCGCACGCGGCGGGGTTGCCGAGGACATAGTCGATCGTTCGTTCCAGCTCCTCCGAGTCGCGGACACATCGATCGTAGCTTTCCGCTTGCCAAAGCGTGCCGCTCCTGCCGAGGATCTTGTTGATCTCCCTGCTCGTGAATCCTTTGAGCGAGTGAAGGATCCTGCTGGTATCCCATCCTTCGACGCAAGAAAAAACAGCGTGAACGTGATTGGGCATCACTGACCACGCAAAAAGGAGGTAGCGGCTGCCATCGAAATGATTCAGGGCGTCGGCGACGATCTGCGCGGCTCGGTGATCGCGGAGATAGCATTCGCCGACGTTCTGATCGAGAAAGTTCTCGCAAGCCTCGGTGAGTGCCGCGTCAAGCATTCTCTGCTCAGGAAACGTAACGCTTCCCCGCATGCGCGAAATCTGTTCGCGGGTGGCGTCGCGCTCAGCCCGAAGTCGCTCCAGGACGTGAACTGGCAATGAATCGAACAGCCGCCAGGTGACGAAGTAAATCGCGTGCTCAGCGTGCCAGTGAGGCAGCCGAGATCGCTTTTGAACCGTAACTCCGCCCAGTTCGTACTTCCGCATCGCCCGAGGATACCTCGGCTCTGCGGAACAACACCGCCGGGCAGGGACGCCCGGCGGATGCAGGCACGGACGCCTGCACTACGTCAGATCCCTTCGATGTACGCCGTCTCGCCGTGCAGGGCTTGGTCGAGGCCTTCGACTTCGGCGGTGTCGAGGACTTTCACCGGTGTGATCCGGTCGATGAGCCAAAGCATGCCGTAGGTGAAGACGAATGCCCATGCCGAGGAGATCGCTACGGCGGCCAGCTCCACGAGGAAGAAGTGGGAGTTTCCGCGCAGGAGGCCGTCGACGCCGGCTGGATTGAACGCGGTCGTTGCGAAGACGCCGCAGAGGACGATGCCGAGGAAGCCACCCACGCCGTGAACACCCCAGACGTCGAGCGCGTCGTCCCAGCGGAGCTTGTTCTTCAGCGCAACCGCGTAATAGCAGACCACGCCGGCAATGAGTCCGATGAGGCAGGCGGTAGCAGGCGAGACATATCCGGCCGCGGGCGTGATGGTAGCGAGGCCGGCGACGGCGCCGGTCAGAAGCCCGACAAAGCGCGGCTTGCGGAACTGCATCCAATCGAGACAGAGCCACGCGATTGCGCCGAAGCTGGCGGCGATGTCAGTGTTGAGGAACGCGACGGCGGTTACCGAGTCGACGCGGAACTCGCTTCCTGCGTTGAAGCCGTACCATCCGAACCAGAGCAGACCTGTGCCGAGTGCCACGAGCGGGATTGAGTGCGGTCCGCGGTCTTCGACTTTGCGTCTGCCGACGTAGAGAACGGAGGCGAGGGCTGCGATTCCTGCGATGTTATGCACCACGATTCCACCCGCGAAGTCGAGGACGCCCCAGGAGGCCAGGATTCCACCACCCCAGATCATGTGTACGAATGGGAAGTAGACGAAGATCAGCCAGAAGGTGAGGAAGAGCATGTAGGCCTTGAACGTCACGCGATTGGCGAAGGCGCCCGTAATGAGGGCCGGCGTGATGATGGCGAACATCATTTGGTAGGCGCAGAAGACGATCATCGGGATCGAAGTGTTGATGGCCGAGGGGGTGTCGAGCGTGATGCCCGAGAGGAAGGCCCAGTGGAAGTTGCCGATGATGCCGTGGAAATCGGTTCCGCTCTTCAGATCGCCGCTGAAACACATCGAGAAGCCGAAGGCCCACCAGAGTACCGTCGTCCAACCCATGGAGACGAAGCTCTGCATCATGATCGACAGAACATTGCGGCGGCCGACCAGGCCTCCATAAAAAAACGCCAGCCCGGGTGTCATGAGCATGACGAGGCTGGAGCAGAGGAGCATGAAGCCGGTATTGCCCGTATCAATCGTCATGTGCATGGACGTCTCCTATCGAGATGCCCATGATGGCACCGGCCGGGAGATTTCGGCGAACGGATTGAGGTGCATCGCAAGGAGTGCGGTCGTCTCGACCGCGGGCCCTCGGGCGTCCTCGCCCGAGGGCAGTTTGGGGGAGGTCGAAAGTAGTTTCAGCCGCGCAGACTCCTAGTTGGCCGGAGTTGTCTGGGCAGGGCTTGGTCGAAAAACGGATGCGGTCCCTTCGCAAGTGACCGTGGCGTGCGCGTCGAAACATACGAAGTAGGTCGGACCCGAAATGTCGTAGAACCAGCACTCGTGCGCGTTGTTGCAAGGAGTTCTGGTATTTGGCTTCCCGAGCTCCTTCACGATCTTGACCGCCGGTGTTCCCGGTCCGAGTTTTTCAAACCGCGCACGGGTCACACGATCTTGCTCCATGCGAGCAAGCAAACGCTGTCGAGCACGTTCGAAGTGCTGCTCCCGAAACGTGGGCTGGCGGCAGGCGACCGCCGACGCCGAAACGTACGCGATGATCGCGAAGGCGAGGGCCTTCATAACTCGATTCGCTGAATGTGAAGTCATCAAGAATTGCGCCGCCCAACGATACTGAATTCAGGCGCGACATTTCCATTCGCGTAGAGCTATGATGAGTGCTGACTAGTCAGATGACTAGCTCAGGAGACGATTCAGTGACTCGAAAGAGAGAGGCGAAACGCTGGCCGGTGCAGGACGCCAAAGCACGGTTCAGTGAATTGCTCGATGCCAGCCTCACAAGCGGCCCGCAGATTGTGACTCGGCGCGGAGAGGAGATGGCTGTTCTTGTACGCGTCG
>DATLVW010000568.1:0-3436 GCA_035577085.1 Thermoanaerobaculia bacterium | reverse complement strand
GCATGCGCAAGAGCGAACGTGAGCGGGTCACAGGGAGTGGGAGCATGAGAAAGGGAAGAGCGCTTGCAAATTGCGTTCTCCCGATCCCCACACCCCACTCCCCACAAACCTCAGTTTAGAAATTCACGCGCAGGCCGACTTCCTCCCTGCGTCCGAGACGGATGACGCAATTCGGGATGCCGAGGCTGCTGCCGTTGTCTCCCGGTCCGAGGAAGTTGTTGAGGCAGCCGTAGTTGGTCCAGTTGAATGCGTTATAGACCGCGCCGACGATACCGATGGACGTGCGGCCCATCGTGGCGAAATCTTTCTGCGCTCGGAAATCGACATTACGATCGGCGAAGCCCCACTTCTTGGGCGGCGTGATCGAGCGCGAGAAGGGATGTGTGGCTTCGCGATTCTCGAGGCTGAATCCCTGCGTGAAGTCGAGCACGTTGGTTTCCTGGCCGGAGCCGAAGGACGCAATGGCGCTGAACTGAATGTCGTACGGCAGACCGAAGATGCCGGTCGCGGTAATGCGGTCGCGCTCGGAGCCTGGG
Organism: Thermoanaerobaculia bacterium; assembly: GCA_035577085.1. Lineage (GTDB taxonomy): Bacteria > Acidobacteriota > Thermoanaerobaculia > Gp7-AA8 > Gp7-AA8 > JADGNZ01. Next base: position 2,900 of record DATLVW010000568.1, on the reverse strand, counting down.
ACGTCATGCTTGCCATATGCGGCTGCACTCGGGAAATCGAGGCTGAAGAGATCGTTGCCGGTCTGCTCCGCGCGGCCATGGGTCCACGCAAAGGTGGCGCCCCAACGAGCCTGCTTCGTGAACGGCTTGTCGAGTTTCGCCTCAAAGGCGTTATACCAGTAGCGTTTTCCTTCCGGATCAGACTTGATGACGTTGCCGAATCCCGGCACCAGCGCGGCGCAACAGAGACCATTTGGCGCGGCCGACAGCCATGTGAAGCCGTGATATCCGCGAACGCCGTTGTAGCTGACTGATCCAAGCCACGGTCCCAGCACCTGACGGATGCCGAGGTTGAACATGTTCGAGTACGGGACCTTGGTCTTGTTGTTGAGGAGATAAATCTCGGGATGCGTCTGACCCGAAGCAATCAGTCCATTGAGACCGGCCTGCGTAAAGTATGAATCATTCCACTTGATCGTCCCGGCGCGGCCGTCGGGAGAGAACTCGATGCGATAGACCGGATATTGGAGACGATAGCGCTCGTCGAGCGTGGCATTGAGGAAGAGGCGGTCGTAATACTTGCCGTAGCCACCGAAGACGATCGTCTCGTTTTTGCCGGTCAGATCGTACGTGAAGCCAAGACGGGGCTGGAATTCGTCCTTGGCCGGCTTGCGCTGATTGCCATTGGAGAAGTAGCTCGGATCGATCTTGCCGGAAAGGCCGGCGACGATGTTCGCGGGCGTGACGTAACTCTCGTCCAGCATGTGCGACTCGTAATCCCATCGCAGGCCGAGGCTGAAGGAGAGTTTCGGATTGACGGTCCAGCTATCCTGCCCGTAAATGCCGTACTCGCGGTTGTTCGTCTTGAGGATGGGATTGCCGAAACCGAAATTCGCTTCGAACGGCTGCGCATACGTGAACCCGTTGGCGGGATCGTTGCGGAACTCGAACTGCGGGTTGCCGTTGAGGCTCTTATTGACGAGGTAATGCATGTCGTCGAAGTTGCCGCCGATCTGGAAAGCGTGCTCACCGTTCCACTGCATCGGGGCGAAGTTGAAATCGTCGCGCAGCTCGATGCGGCGCTGGTCGAATTTCTGCGTCGTGCTGTTGCCGCCGACGCGGCCGATTCCCTGGTAGTCGAGACCGACCGAGCTGGAATCGAGCGGCGTCGGGTTCCAACCGTAATCCTGCCAGCTCAGCGAGCCCTGGTTGAGCGCGCTGGCGTTGTTCCACTGGTGTCGCATAGTCGCGCCATAAACCCAGTTGCGAAGATCGGTCGCCGACTGGAATGACGTCGTACCGCCGAAATCGCGCGTTTCATGCTCGCGGCGGTAATTGCCGGAGATGTCGAGGAGCTGATTCTTGTCCGGCTGCCAGCTCAGTTTTCCGAACGCCAGGTTCGATTTGAACGGGCTCGGGAACGCGCCGCCGGCCTCGGGGAGCTTGGGGGTGTTGAGCGTATTGACGATGGTCGTGGCGTGTTCGTCGACGCCTTCATACGATACGAAGAAATTGAGCTTGTCTTTGATGATCGGGCCACCAAAGCTGATGCCGGGCTGCGAGCGGTGATACGAGGCGTTGGTGGACAGCGTCGAGAACTGAAAGCCCTTCGCCGTTGCGGCCACCCACTGTTTCGGCTGGTAGTAATAGAAGGCGTTGCCGGAGAACGCATTGCCACCCGATTTCGTCACGGCACTGATGATGGCGCTGGATGCGTGGTCATACTGTGCTGCGAAGTTCTGCGTGATGACGCGGAACTCCTGGACGGCGTTTTGCGGGAACGGATTGCCGCGGCTGGAGTCCTGTCCGACCAGGCCGCCCTGCAGGACGTCGTTCTTCTGACTGACGCCATCGATGAAGACGTTCGTCTGCTCGGCCGGCTGGGCGTCGCCTGCGATCGTCTTGCGCAGTGGATCCGTCGACAGACGGATGCCCGGTGCCAGCTGGGCGAAGTTGAGGAAGTTGCGGTCGCCCTGCGGCAGGCTCTCGATCTGCTGCGGCGTGACGTTCGTCGCTGCTTCCGAGGTCCGCGTTTCGACGAGCTGGTTACCGACGACGGTGATGTTCTGGTTCATCACCGCATCGGGACTCATCACGAAGTTCATCTCGATGTTCTGGCCGACCAGAACACGAACGGTCTCGTTGCGCGCCTGAAACCCGGGAGCGGCGATCACGAGGTTGTATTCGCCCGGGCTGATGCCGGCCATCGTGAACGAGCCGTCCGGTCCGGACTGCACCGTCTTCACGAAGCCGCTTGCGGCATTGACCGCGTCGATTTCCGCGGCAGGCAACGCCGTCCCGTTCGCGTTGGTCACTTTTCCGCGAATCGTGGCCGTCGTCAACTGTGCGGCAGCCGGTAATGCGATCGCGGCCATCAGCAAAGCCACTCCAACTATGAAACTAAAGGTTCGTCTCATGACACCTCTCCTTTTTCTCGGCCACTTCCCGGAACGCGGGCCGCACGATGCGGCCGCGTCTGTCTTGTGGATACACTTTTTGCCGCCGCGCACGATCCGCGTACCACGAGCGTTGTGGCCACGCGCTCGCGCCGCGCCGTGTGTGCGGTGGGATTGATGATGATGTCGAGCAGAAGAGCGAATGCGCGCCGGCCCAGCTCGGCGATATCGACACGCATCGTCGTCAGCGGCGGCGCCACGTAGCGCGCGATCGGAATGTCGTCGAATCCGATGACGCTCATCGTTTCCGGCACGCGGATGCCGGCAGCGGCGAAGGCTGCAAGCGCGCCGACCGCCATCGAGTCGTTGGCGGCGAAGACCGCAGTCGGCCGCGGCAGCGCGGACGCAATCTTTTGCCCCGCCGCGAATCCCGACTCTTCGGTGAACGCGCCCTGGAACTCCAGCGCGCGCAGCGCCGCAGTCTCCAGGCCGCGCATGGCGTGCCGGTAGCCGCGCAACCGTTCG
>DATLVW010000567.1:0-4558 GCA_035577085.1 Thermoanaerobaculia bacterium | reverse complement strand
CTACTTCCCGTCGTTCATGAAGCTCAACGGCATCGATCACCTCGTCCTCTACGGGAAGGCGCCGGCCTGGACGCTGCTTCATTTCGAGGGGAATGAGCCCAAGTTCGTCGATGCCGCGCCGTGGGTCGGACTCGACAACCTCGACCTGCGCGCGAAGATCGCCGAAGACTTTCACGGTGTCGAAGGGAAGGACTACGGTCTGGCGGCCATCACCGCAGCCGGCGAGAACCTCGTGCTCTGCTCCGGGATCATGGCCGGTCCGAAAGCGATCTACGCGCGCGGCGGACCGGGCGCGAAGATGGGCGGGCTGCATCTCAAGGCAGTCCTAATTCAGGGACGTGCGGCCGATCTCACCACCGCCCGCCCGCACAAACTGCGCAACCGCGATGTTGCGCTGAAGCTGCTCTCGACCTCGGTCGTGAAGAATGCACTGAAGATCCGCGGCACGCCGTTCCTCTACAAGCCGTCGCGCATGCTCGGAGCGATGGGGACAAAGAACAATCAGGAGACGACTTGGACCGACAAGCTTGATGCCGAGAATATCGATCCGTATCGACCCGGGATGGAAGGCTGCTTCGCCTGTCCCGTGAATTGCCGGCCGCTGAACGATATGTCCGGTGTTGGGGAGTCGGATTTCGGGGGTCGGGAGTCGGAGAAAGAAACGGGCGAAGGTTTTGCTCCGACCCCCGACCCCCGACTCCCGACTCCCGCGCAAGACAAATACATCAAAGGCGACGGCCCCGAATACGTCACCCTCGGCAAGTTCGGTCCGAACATCGGCATCACCGAAGTCACACAGGTCCTTCGTCTCAACAACATCTGCAACGACCTCGGGCTCGATACAGCATCGGCCGGCTCGGCGATTGCCTGGGCGATGGAGCTTTACCAACGCGGGATCATCACGCAGGAACAGACGAAGCTCGATCTGACGTGGGGCAACTACGACGTCATCGAGAAGCTCCTCTTCATGATCGCGAAGCGCGAGGGCATCGGAGACACGATCGCCGATTCCTCGCAGGCGGTGGCCAACGGCAAGTATCCAGCCGAGGCGCTCGATTACTTGATGGCGGTGAAAGGCCTGACGCAGAGCGATCCCCACGATGCCCGTATCCTCAAAGCCTTCGCCCTCGGCCTTGCCGTCGCGACGCGTGGCATGGACCACCTGCGGAACCGTGTCACGCTCGAGATCAACGCCAAGATCAACGACTCCCCCGACTTCAAAGCCGAGCTGTACGGCGGTCCGGTCTCCGCGGAGCCGAACAGCTACGAAGGAAAAGAGATCGCCGTCCGCCGCTGCGAGAACATCTACGCGGTCGGCGATTCGGTCGGTATGTGCCGCTTCACGACGAAGCTCTTCAACTCGCCGTCACTTCCCGGCTATCCCGAGTTCGTCGATCAGGTTGAAAACGTCACCGGCATCTCGCTGACCGCCGAACAGATCGACGGCATCGGCCTCAACGTAATGGGTGTGGAGCGCCTGATCAACGAGAGAATCGGCGTCACCCGCGCGGACGACACGCTGCCCAAACGCTGGTTCGAGGAAGCAATCGGCGTCGGGCCATACAAAGGCGAAAAGATCGACCGCGCCGAGTTCGACAAGATGCTCTCCCGCTTCTACAAGATCTCAAATCTCACCGAGGAAGGTGTGCCGAAACCGGAATGGCGCGAGGAGCTCGAAGGCGTGCTGGCGTCATGATCACCGTCCACCTTCCGGAACCATTGCGCGAAGGCCGGGGCGATGTCATGAGGATGAACGCCGCATCGCTCGACGACATCATCGTCCGACTCGACCTGGCCGGCGATCGCGACGAGCTGTTCAACTTCGCGGTCAATGGCGAGTTGATCCTTCACGGTGAGAAGGACGTCACGTTGAAGAATGGCGATGAGGTGGAGATCGTCGTCGCCTTCGCCGGCGGATAGGCGGGCATTCATGGGCGACATTGAACAACTGTTTGCTGACTGGGCCGAGGCAGTTCGCGGGAAGGACGCCGAGGCGTTGGCCGGGATGGTGACGGAGGATTGCGAGTTTTGGACGCATGGCGCACCGGCACTGCGCGGCCGCGGTGCGGTCACGGCAGCGTTTCGCAAGGCGTTCGCGACCAGCTCGTTCGATCAGACGTGGAACGAGATCGAGCGCCTCAGCGGCGATGATTTCATCGTTAGTGTTGGCCTCGAGGTGACTCAGGTGACTCCCGAGGGCGGCGAGCCAATCGTCGTCACACAACGCGGCTGGACCCTGGCGCGGCGGTGCGAGGACGGACGCTGGCGCTTCGCTCGCGGCACGACGAACCGCGAGTCATGACGGGCAGCTACGTGCACCAGGAACCCAGCCCCAAAATACCTCTTGCCTCTGACGTAACGTGAGGTTCTATCTTGTCGTTCGTGCGCACGAACGATCACGATTTTGAGGAGGTTGCATGACGCGCTCCGGCCTCTGGCGGGTGGGCGAGCTGGCGAAGCGGACCGGCGTTTCTGTTCGGACCTTGCACTGGTACGAAGAGATCGGCCTGATGTCGCCATCGCAACGCTCGGAGGCGGGGCACCGGCTGTATGCGGCTGAAGATCTCGGCCGCCTGCAGCAGATCCGGTCGCTGAGGCAGCTCGGATTCTCGCTCGACGAGATCCGTGCGTGCCTCGGTGAACGGCAGTTTTCACCGCAGCAGGTGATCTCTCTCCACCTCGGGCGGCTCGATCAGGAGATCGCGTTGCAGCAACGGCTGCGCGCCCGTCTTGAGTCGATCGCGGCGCGGTATGGCGCGGCGGAGGCTGTCTCCGCCGAAGAATTCATTCAAGCAATCGAGGCAATGACGATGATGGAAAAGTACTACACGAAAGAACAATTGGAAGAGCTCGAGCAGCGGAAAGGCGTGCTCGGTGCCGATGCGATCAAAGCGGTCGAGCAGGAGTGGCCGCAGCTCCTGGCCAAGGTCCGCACGGAGATGGAGAACAACACCGATCCCGCAGATCCTCGGGTGCAGGCGCTGGCGAAACGGTGGATGGAGTTGCTGCAAGCCTTCAGCGGCGGCAATCGCGAGATCGAGAAGAGCGCGGCCAACATGTACCGGAATGAGCCGGGCGTGGCGCAGCAGTACGGGCTCGATCCGAGGATGTTCCCGTACATTCAGAAGGCGATCGACGCGGGGAAGTAGTTCTTGTTTCTGATGTGAGGGCCCCTCATCCGGCCTTCGGCCACCTTCTCCCCATCTGAAAAGCGATGGGGAGAAGGGGCTCGATTCGGGAGTTGCGTTTATTCGGGAACGCAACGTTTTGCGTTGGAACGCCGCCGTTCTATGCAGCGGCGTTCGTGGCTTGATCGGACGTGATCCTGCCGTCGTGGATCTCGACGACGCGGCTGGCGCGGCGGGAGAGGGCGGGGTCGTGGGTGATGATCACGATCGTGCGGCCTTGCTGCCAGAGGTCGGTGAAGATCGACATGATGTCGCCGCCGGCGGATGAATCGAGGTTGCCGGTGGGCTCGTCGGCGAGGACGATGTCGGGCTCCATGGCCAGAGCGCGGGCAATGGCGACGCGCTGCATCTGGCCGCCGGAAAGCTCGGTCGGTTTGTGATCGAGGCGGTCGCCCAGTCCGACTCTCTCGAGGAGCTCGGAGGCACGCTTGTGGCGTTCCGCAGGCTTGATGCCGCCGAAGAGCATTGGCAGCTCGACGTTTTCGAGCGCGGTGATGTGCGGCAGAAGATTGAAGGCCTGGAAGACGAAGCCGACGCGGCGGTTGCGGATCTCGGCCAGCTCGTCGCGCGTGACGCCGGAGACGGCCTGGCCGCCGATCTCGTAAATACCAGACGTCGGCGTGTCAAGGCAGCCAATAAGGTTCATCAGCGTCGATTTGCCGGAGCCTGACGGACCGACGATAGCGATCATCTCGCCCTTCTCGATTTCGAGGTGGATACCTTTCAAGGCTTCGACCTTCACCTTGCCGGTGTCGTACGTTTTCCGGATGTCGTCCATGCGGATGATGAGGTTTTGCGTGGTCATTTGGTCTCCGAGCTGATTACTCATACCTCAAGGTCGACGCCGGATCGATTCTGGCCGCGCGTCTCGCGGGGAAGTAGCCGGCGGCGAGGCCGATCAGGCCGAGTATCGCGGATGTGGCGACGCCGATTTGTGGCGACAGCGTTGGGCGGCCGAGGAACGAGAGGACTTTGTTGCTCTCGATCGGCACGAAGCTCGTCAGCGAGACGAGGATCGTGGCGATGATGATGCCGAGCGCGCCGCCGATGAAGGTGTAGACGAGCGCTTCGAGCACGAACGGGGCGATGATCCAGCGCTGCTTAGCGCCGAGGGCCATCTTCACGCCGATCTCGCGCGTCCGTTCTTTGACGACGGCGTACATGATGTTGGCAACACCCACGCCGCCGATGAGCAGCGTGAGCGCGCCGACGATGCCGAGGAAGAGCTGGATGCCGACGGCGATGTTGGCTGTGACGTTCGCGGACTTGGTCATGTCCCATGTCGAGAGAGCGCGGTCGTCGGTCGGGTCGTAGCCGTACCGCGCGCCGAGCAGTTGATTGACGCGGTTCAGCGCCTGTTTCATCTGCTG
>DATLVW010000566.1:0-10798 GCA_035577085.1 Thermoanaerobaculia bacterium | reverse complement strand
CTCCTTTGCATCGAGCGCCTTCTCCCCCCGGGCTTTTTCGGGGGGAGAAGGTGCCGAAGGCGGATGAGGGGGGCTTTGCGATACGAGAACCACGTTCTTCCTGAGAACGAGCTCGCTGGACACGCGCTGCCGCCATCGATTCCCTACAGGCGTAAGAAATGCAGACGAACGATCGAAGTCACAAGCTGTGCGCTTGCCTCACGCCACCTTCGATGTGGTCAGGCGGGGAAATACACCGCCCGATCATCTCCTGGAGCGTGCGGTGATCGATCGGCTTGGGCAGTACACCGCAAACACTATATTGAGCGACGCGCTCCCGGTACTTTTCGGGAAGGCCGCTGGAGATGATCGTATGAGACAGCAGCTCCGGACGGCAGCGCTTGAGAAACTCGAGCACGCCGAAGCCGTCGATTCCGGGCATGAGCAGATCGAGCACGATCGTGTCGAAGGCCGTGCCGTCGATCTTTTCGATGGCCCGGCGGCCGTTCTCGGCGATCGTGACTTCCATGCCGAGGCGCCGTCCGAACATGGCCACCAACTCGGCGGCCATGCTGTCGTCATCGACGACCAGCAAGCTCTTCTCACCCGGATTCGGCCGCGAGGTCGCCGGACGCACCGCCGCGACGACGGCAGCCACGAGTGCGCGGTAGCTGAACGGTTTTCGAAAGAGCCGCGAAAGCAATTGCGGCGCGGTATTCATCACCGTCTGCTCCGACATCCCCGTCATGAGAAAGACGCGGTTGAGAAGCTTCGGCTGCTCCATCTCGATGAAGTTCAGCACACCGAATCCATTCAGTCCGCGATGGATGATCAGATCGAGAATGACGGCGGAGTATTCGTACGCCTGCAACTTCTCGATCCCAGCGTAGCCTTCCTCGACGAAGTCGACGAGGAAGCCCTCCCGCTCGAGTGGAAGTCGAAGGATTATTTCCGCGGCACGGTCGTCTTCGACGATGAGGATGCGTTCTCTGCTCACTACGTCTATAATTATATGCCGCATCGAGCGACGAGGGACAGCCCATTCAGGCGCTCCTGATGTTTGCACCCGAAATAATTCTCAGATCCTCGAAGCAGGCCGTCGTCGCAACCGATGACACGGAAGCGATCGTTTTCCTCAATCACGCCGCGGAGGAGTTGTACGGATGGCGTGCGTCCGAGGTGCTCGGCAAGCCACTCGCCGAGGTGTTGACGCTCGGCGACTCTCTCACTGCGGATTCGCTTTTCGAGGCGCTGCGTACGGGCCGCTCGTGGTCGGGAGCGCATCGTTCCGGTCCGCTCGACGGGCCGCCTTCCGTAGTCTTGCTGAGCGGCTCGCCGCTGCCCGCGGAAGACGGCAACGCCGGCGGATACGTTCTGCTCTCCATGCCGCTCGATCAGTTCGAGCTGCCGAAAATCGCTGCCGAGAGCGAACAGCTCTATCGCGAGATCGTCAATGCCACTCCCGAGGGAATCTGGATTCTGAACGAGCGCGATGAAACGGTCTTCGCCAATCCGCAGCTCGCGGCAATGCTCGGATATACGCAAGACGAGATGCGCGGCGCCCCCTCATCGCAGTTCGTCGCCGGCGACGGCCACGCCATCGACGCGCAGCACGGAGAGCGATACCGCGCAGGGCACTCCGCACAGTTGGAGCTGACCCTCAAGCGCAAAGATGGAGCGATGCTGTGCGCGCTGCTAGAAACGCGCCCGCTGTTCCGCGCCGACGGCTCCTATCGAGGTGTGCGGGCGAGGATCATCGACATTTCCGAGCGCAGGGCCGCCGAGGAAGCCCTGCGTAACGAGCGAAAACAGATCCGCGAGATCATGAAGATCGCCCGCATCGCCGAATGGCGGTGGCACATCGAAAGCGACGCCATCGAGGGTATGCCGGAGCTGTGGGAGATCCTGAAGGTCGACGAGTCGGCCGGCCTCACGCTCATCGATCTACTGACGCGCTTCATCCATTCCGATGATTGCGACCGCGTCAGCGAGGCTTTCTATCGCACGCGGAGCGAAAACCTCCCGCTCGATATCGAGTTCCGCCTGCGGACGAACGGCGACACCGATCTCGTGCTGAACATGCGCGGATACAGCGTGATGGATTCGACTGGGAAAACCACGGGCCTCTCAGGCGTGTTGCAGGACGTGACGGAACGGCGCCAGTTGGAAAGCCGCCTGCTGCAGGCCGAACGGGTGTCGAGCCTCGGGCGCCTGGCGGCGTCAGTCGCGCACGAGTTCAACAATGTTCTGATGGGAATCCAGCCGTTCGTCGATCTCCTGAACCGCCGCGCCGGCGCTGATCCCACGGTCGCGCTGGCCGCTCCGCGAATCGCCGACGCGGTGGCGCGCGGCAAACGGATCACCCAGGAGATGCTTCGCTTCACGCGGATCGGCGAGCCCTCACGAGCCACGATCGATGTGCGCACGTGGTTGGAGGAGTTCGAGCCCGAGTTGGCTCAGCTTGCCGGTCCCCGTGTGAAGGTCATTGTCGAAGCAGCCCCCGCGCTGATGATGGCCGCCGATGGACACCAGCTTCGCCAGGTCTTCGCCAATCTGATCGTGAACGCGCAGCACGCAATGCCGGAAGGTGGAGAGGTTGCGATCCGCGCGACGCCCGATCTGCTTCGGGACCGCAGCGAACGGCTCAACGAAGCCGTTCACTTCACCATCTCGGACAACGGCATCGGGATGCCGGAAGAGACGCTGCGCTACATCTTCGAGCCGCTCTTCACAACGCGAAGATTCGGCGGCACCGGCCTCGGCCTGGCCGTCGCGGCGCAGGTGGTCCAGCAGCACAAAGGGCACATCTACGCCGAAAGCGTGGAAGGCAAAGGATCGACGTTCCACATCCTCATTCCTGCGGCGCAGGCGCCAAAGACGATTGCCGCACCAGAAGTTACGACCGCGCCTTCGAAGCAGGAGCCTGCACGCGAGGGCACGCGCGTCACGCTGGTCGAAGATGACGAGTCGGTCGGCGCCGGGTTAGCGACGATCCTCGATCTCGAAGGCATCGCCGTCGACTGGGTGCGGCTCGGACTCGATGCCGTCGGCCGCATCGCCGCCAATCGACCCGACGCCGTCATCCTCGACCTCGGCCTACCCGACATCGATGGACTCGAGGTCTACCGCGAGATCGCCAAACGCTGGCCCGGCCTGCCGGTCCTCTTCTCGACCGGCCACGGCGACGAAACGATGCTCCAGCCCGTGCTCAGCGCACATGTCGCCTACATCCAGAAGCCCTACGAGATGCAGGCACTGATCGACGCGCTGGATAAAGTGATCCAGAAGTAGCGCAGCGCTGGGTTCTCACGCGAAGCCACGCAGGTCGCGAAGAAGAACCTCAAAGACAAACCTTCGCGTCTTCGCGTCTTCGCGTGCCCGCCTACTGGCTCTTCACCTTCTCGAAGAAGGCGATGAGTTTCGGCGACCACGCGCCGCGGTCCAGCCGCAACGAATGGTTGATGCGGAGGGCGGCCTGGATGTCCGAGGCTGCACTGGCCAGAAGCGCGTTACCGTCGCGCGAGAGCATCGCCTGCGTGTATCGCGAGCATCCCCGCAGCAAATACGCCTCGGCGCTCGGCTTCGAGGAAAGAACGTTTGTGAGGATTCGGTCGGATGACGCCAAGTCGCCGGCCGCGTAAGCTCGATACGCAGACTCCAACTCGCCCGCCGTCGGATCCGAGGCAGGGATCTCGGCCGGCTTGCCCGGTATCGCTGCCGCCTTCTTGTCGAGCTCTCGTTCCTTCGCAGCGATTTCGTCGACGACGCGTCGAATGAGATTCGAATCGCTTTGAGGCGTTAGTTGGCGATCCAACCGCTGCGCATCGGTCGTCGGCATATTCGACGCCAGCAACCGCCGGCGGTATTGCTGCACAGCGATTCGCGCGGCAACGAGCGCTTCACTCTCCTCGGGCGGCGGCTCGGCAACCTTCGGCTTCACGTCCGTCTTCGGAGGCGGCGGCGCGGAAGTCTGCGTCACGGGTGCCGTCGTGTGTGGCGGCGGCGGTTGAATGACCGGTTTCGGCGGCGGCCCTTCATCGAACGGGACCACAACCTCGAGCGGCTTTCGCTCCTGCACCGGATTGGTCTTCGGTGGCCGGGCCGCGCGCTGCTTCTTTGCGTCATCCGCGGCGGTCGCGAACAGACCTCGCGCCTCTTCCGCGACATCGCTCGCATGTTTGAAAACGCGCACGTCGAGGCCGCCCTTGGCGCTCAACGCTTTCGCTTCGCCCAGCTTCCGTTGGGCGGCGTGATACGTATCGCTTCGATCGCCGCCTGCCGTCACCGCGTCCATCTGCGCCGACAGAGCGCGGCTGATCGCGGCGTTCGCCTCCTGCTTGGCCGGATTCGCCGCCACCTGCGCGCGGCGCTGTTTCTCCGAGTTCGCGCGGCCAATCAGTTCCTGAAGCTGCGAGTAATACGGCGTGCTCTTGATCGCCCCCTGCTCCTCGGACGTTTTCCACTCGCGCAGCGCGCCATCGGGATCGGCGAGGTTCAGCCTGGCAATGCCGAGCCAGAAGTGCGGTACGTACGTGAAGATCTGATCGCGCACACGCTGCGCCGCGTTCTCCTGCGGCATCTCCTCGATCGCTTTCTGCAGCGCCTGCGCGCCAGGCTGAAAGTTGTTGGCCCGCACCGCGCTGACGCCGCGGTTGTAGGCGTCGAGCCACTTCTCTTCCGCGAGCGCAGGCCATGCGGCGAGGCAGAGAAGAACGAGCATCGCCCGCTTCATTGCGCCACGTCCTCGAATCGCGGCAGCGTGGCGGTCGCAGGATCGGCGAACTGAATGTTGACGGGCTGGTCGGCGCCGCCTTTCACTTCGACCTTGCGCGTGATCGGAGTCGCGAACCCGGGATTCGACATCGTGATCTCGTACGTGCCCGGTGCAAGCTCGAGGGTTAGAGGCGTCACAGGCTCTTTCAGCGAGACAGCAGTCCCTGTCGCAACGTTGCGGACGCTCGTCACCTCTCCCCACGGAAACGCGTTCAACGCCACGCGGCCCGGTGCCACTGAAACAGGATTCGACGCGGTAACCGCCGGCGTTTCCTTCACCGGCGCGACCTCGGGCGACGGCTTCACGCGAACGACGATCGCAACGATGACGAGGGCCAACAGCACGGCAACCGCGGCAAACCAGGCAATGCGTGCGCGCGGACGTGGCGGCAGCGGCACGACGTTCGTCGTCGATACTTTACGCAGCTCGCGATTGGCGATTGGCTTTCCGTGATCCGTAAGCTCGGTCGGTGCTTTGGAGTCGATGGCGAGAGCTTTCGGCTGCGCGCCGCCGCTGAGCTGCGTCGGCGTCGCGACCTTCGTCGGTTCTTCCGTCACCTCGACCGCTCGCGCTAACGGCCGCGATGCGCCAACCTGATCGTTGAGCGACGGCTCGATTGCCTCGATCGCACGCGCGAACTCGCGTGCCGAGGCGAAACGTTTCTTCCGGTCCTTTTCGAGTGCCTTGAAGATCAGCGCTTCGAGCGCCGGTGACGACGGCATCGACGGATTGACCTCGGCCAGCGCGCGCGGCTTCTCCGAGGAGTGCAGCATCAGATACGCGTGCGGCGTGTCGGCTTGAAACGGAGGAACACCGGTGAGCATCTCGTACAGCACGATGCCGAACGAATAGAGATCAGCGCGGCCGTCGATCCGCTCGCCGGCGTCGAGCATGCCGAGGTGCTCGGGCGAGCAGTACTTCCACTTGCCCACGAACATCCCGGTCGCCGTCTTGCTCGCGTCGGTGGCGTCGCCCTGCTTGGCAATGCCGAGGTCGATCAGCTTCACATGCTGCGTGCCCTCTTCATCAGGGCAGATCATGATGTTCTCGGGACTGATGTCGCGATGGACGATGCCGGCGCGGTGAATCGCTTCGAGGCCGTGCAGCGCCTCGATGGCCAGCTTCGCGGCATAGCGCGGCGTGAGCGGACCGTTCGTTTCGATCAGCTCGTGAAGGTTGGTCCCTTCGATGTACTCCCACACCATGTACCGCGAGCCGTCCTCGAGCGTGGAGAAGTCATAGAGCGCGGCGACGTTCGGGTGATTGATGCGCGTGGCCAGGCGCGCCTCGCGGATGAAGCGATCGTCCGCCCCCGGCTCGCTGGCGATGCTGGCGCGCATCAGCTTGATGACGCGGATCGCGTTCAGATGGAGGTGGAGGACTTTGTAGACCTCCCCCATCCCGCCGACGCCGAGGCGCGCCAGGATCTGATACTTGCCGTCGATCGGATGTTCGAGATACCGGCGGAGAAAGTCGGTGATGGGCTCCCCGCAATACGGGCACGCCTTGAACTTCGAATCGATTTCCGACCTGCAGTGGATGCAGAAAAATGGCATGGGATAGGTGAGTGGCTGGATTATACCGGGGTGTGGGGAGTGGGAGTCGGTTGTCGGGGGTCGGGGGTTGGAGCGTTGCAATCGGGCGAGTTAGTAATTGCCAGGCGCAGGACGTGGCCCAATCGATTACTTACTCCGACTCCCGACTCCCGACGAACCACCCTGCTACCATTCCCACCCATGCTCCGCGAGCAATCCTTCACCGTTCGCACTACCGCACGCGAGCAGATCCTTCTCATCACACCCGACGTCCAGCGTGCGCTCAGCGCGCTGACGCTCAACGACGGCATCGCCACGATCATCGTGCCGCACACGACCTGCGCCATCTCCGTCAATGAGAACGCCGATCCCGACGTGCCTGCCGACCTGACGAAAGCGTTGCGCGCCCTCGTTCCGAAAGTTCGCTTCGCGCACGGCGAAGGCAACTCCGATGCGCACTTCCTCTCGCTGCTCATCGGCACATCCCTCTCCTGGCCTTATCGCAACGGTCAACTGATCCTCGGCACGTGGCAAGGCATCTATTTCATTGAGCTCGACGGTCCGCGGCCCGCCAGAAAGGTGACGGTGTACGTCAATGGCTAAGCAGGTAGTGAAGGTGGTCGCGCATCGCGGCATGGGCCAGGGCTTCGTTCAGAAAGATGCGCCGCCCGAGAACACGCTTCCGGCGTTCAGCGAGGGATGGAAGATCGCCGGCGCCTGCGAGCTCGACGTTCATCTCACGAAAGATGGTCAGGTCATCGTGATTCATGACGACACGACGAACCGCACCACGAACGCGAATTGGACGGTGCGTGACCGCTTCGCCAACGAGCTTCGCGGACTCGACGCCGGGCGCTGGAAAGCGCAGAAGTGGGCGGGAACGCGCTTGCCGCTGCTCGAAGACGTGCTCGAAGCGATGCCCCATGCCGTAGACGATGCCTGCGAGCTTTTCATTGAGCTGAAAGACGGCCCGCAGGTCGTGCCGCCGGCGGCGGAGATCGTGCGGCAGTCGGGCAAGGCGGCGAACGTCGTTCTCATCAGCTTCGATATCGACACGATCATCGCCGCGAAGCACGAGCTGCCCGATAACGACTGCCTCCTTATCGTCGTCTTTGAAGCCGACTACAACAACGGCGGCTGGACCGTGCTCTACGACGAAGGCCCCGGCTTCCGCACCGTGACGAAAACGTACGTCGAAGACGACCTGATCGCGCTCATAAAGCAGTACGACCTGAACGGCATCGATACGAGCTTCGCCGTGCCACCATCTCTGATCACACGGCTTCACGATGAGAAACTCCGCTCGGTCGTCTGGACCGTCGACGAGCCGTCGATCGCCATCGACATGGTCCGCCTCGGCATCCACACGATCACGACCGACAGACCTGGCCCGATCCGCGATGCGCTGATCGCTGCTGGTTATGAAGTGCGGTGAATCCCGGGGGGTAGGGTGTGGGGTGTTGGGGGTGGGAGTTTTCGGGCGTCGGAGAATGAGCAAGACTGAGCGCGACAAAGGACGCCGACTCGCGACTCCACACTTCCCACTCCCAGATAAGATTCACCCACATGCCCGAACTCTTCGACGTCATTGTCATCGGCGGCGGCACTGCCGGACTCGTGATCGCTTCCGGCTGCGCGCGCCTCGGGCGCAAGGTCGCTCTCATCGAGCGCGAGAAACTTGGCGGCGATTGCCTCTGGACCGGCTGCGTTCCGACGAAAGCGCTCGTCGCCTCGGCACGCCTCGCCCATCAGTTGCGCCATGCCGATGCCTACGGACTCGAACCGCAGTCTGTGCGCGTGACGCCGAAGTCCATCATGGACTCGATGCGCGCGCAGCGTCACGCCATCGAGCATCACGACGATCCTGAGAAGTTCCGCACCCTCGGCATCGACGTCATCTTCGGCAACGCCAGGCTCATCTCCCGAAAGGAAGTCGACGTCGACGGACGCCGCCTCATTGCCAAAGACATCGTCATCGCCACCGGCACCCGCACGGCCATCCCGCCGGTCGAAAGACTGGCCGAGAACGGCTTCCTCGATCACGTCTCCTTCCTCAATCAGGATTCGTTTCCTGCATCGCTCCTGATCCTCGGCGGCGGCTACATCGGTATCGAGTTCGCGCAGATGTTCCGCCGCTTCGGCAGCGAAGTCGTTGTCGTTGAGATGCTCGACGAGATCATCAACAAAGAAGACCACGACGTGATCGCGCGCCTCCGCCGCATTCTCGGCGATGAGGGAATCGACATCCGCAGCGGCTGGGGCGCCAAGTCCGTCCGTCTCGATGGAGGAAAGAAAGTCGTCCGCGTCGAGAACAAACTCGGCGAAACGAAGGAGCTGCGCGTCGACGAGATCTTCGTCGCCAGCGGACGCCGCGCAAACACAGAAAACCTCGGCCTCGAAGACGCCGGAATCAAAACCAACCGCGGCTTCGTCGCCGTCGACAAGTATCTGCAGACGTCCGTGCCTCGCATCTGGGCTTGCGGCGATGTTCACGGCGGCATGCAATTCACGCACGTTGCCGCGTTCGAAGCGGTGAAGCTCGTGCGCAACATGCTCTTCCCCGGTCGCTCGCCTGTCAGCTACGACAACATCCCCTGGGGTCTTTACACGGACCCGGAAGTTGGCCACATCGGCATGACGGAAACGGAGGCGACGGCCGCCCTTGGCAACGAGAACGTTCGCACCTACAGCGTCGAGATGGCCGAAGTCGATCGAGCGGTCGTCGATCGAACGACGGGCGGATTCGTGAAGCTCGTCTGCGACAAACGCGGCCGCATCCTCGGCGCCCATGCCCTCTGCGCCAATGCCTCAACCCTCATCGAAACACTGGTCCTGGCGCGGCAGAAAAAAATGACCGTCGCCCAGCTCGCGGGCCTCGTCTCTCCCTACCCATCCCTCGCCGACGCCCTCGGCAAAGCCGCGTCGATGTACTACCAGGATGTGGCGAAGGGATGGCTGGGAAAGCTGGGGAAAAAGATCGCCAAGTGGTCGCAATAACGGAACCTCCCCGCGCTTCCAAAGCGCACGAAGACCCCATTCGCACTAGAATCGCTCGAATTTTGCAAGACGGAGGCTGTATGAGAAAAGTTCTGGTAGTTCCGATCGTCCTTCTCTTCCTCGCCTGTGGCCACAGCAGAGGCCCGATGGCAAACGCCACAATCGATTCGACCAGCGGGTCGACTGCAAAAGGGACGGTTCATTTCCAGGATGCCGGCGAGAACGGCGTGGAAGTGGTCGTCGACCTCACCGGCGTTCCTCCGGGCGTCCACGGATTCCATGTTCACGAGAAGGGCGACTGCGGCAACAACGCGCAGAATGCGGGCGGTCACTTCAATCCCAACGGCATGGTGCACGGCGCACCCGATGCCGTCTCCCATCACGCCGGCGATTTCGGCAACGTAACTGCCGACGACAAAGGTGAGGTCCACACGCGCTTCACGACGCACTCGATCTCGATCAATACCGGCACAAACGCCGTCGTCGGCCACGCGGTCGTACTTCACGGCAATCCGGACGATCTCGTCTCGCAGCCCGCAGGCAACGCCGGCCCCCGCATCGGCTGCGGCGTCGTCACGCTTGCGAACGCCGTCGCATCAGTGAACGGGCCCATGATGTTTCCCGTCAGGCGGACGACATGAGGAGGCTGGCCTTCGTCCTCCTCCTGGTCGTTCCGATCGCATGCGCCACGCGTCAGCCCGGGACGACGAAGACCAAGACCACGCGCGGACATGGAGCCATCGAACTGACCGTGACACCGAACCCGGTGCTGGCCAACAACACCGGTGGCAGTGGATATGAGTTCCCGTTCGACGTCGTCGTGAAGGAGACTGGCGGCCATCCAGTGACCATCGACCGCGTCACCGCCAACGTCTACGCGGGCGGCGGCATCTCCGTGGCGAGCGAATCCTACGACGCCCCCAAAATCCAGTCCCTCGGCTTCGCCACCTCGATTCCGGCCAAAGGCGAGCTGCACTACCACTTCAATCCAAAGAAAGAAATCACCGACACTAGTCTCTTTTCATCCGTCTACGGCGACGTCCGCGTCGAAGCAATCGACGACAACGGCTCAAGAGCCAGTTCGACGGCGACGATCTCGGTGAAGAAAAAGTAGCGCGCTCGGTCTGGCACGCGAAGACGCGAAGACGCGAAAGAAGCAGTTGACTTCCGATTCGCGCCTTCGCGTCTTCGCGTGCGCGTCTTCGCGTGCCGCAACCGACGTTCTCAATCCACCCACTTTGCGATAAACAAGTTCATCTCGTGACTCTCGGGTTTGGCGCGCCCGGACGCCCAGATCAGGTACTGACCGTCGGGGCTGAAGACGCAGAATCCGTCGAAGCCTGGCGCGGTCGTGATGCGCTCGAGGCCCTGCCCGTCCTTCCCGATCGTCCAGAGATCGAAGTTGAATCCGGTGTTGTTCACGTTCGACGCGAAGATCAATCGCTTCCCATCGTTCATAAAGTAGGGACAGAAATTCGCGGCGCCGTTGTGCGTGACCTGACGCTCGTTCGTG
>DATLVW010000565.1:0-2456 GCA_035577085.1 Thermoanaerobaculia bacterium | reverse complement strand
GTCCGCCCTCGACGAAGTTGCGGATGTAGTGGAGGGGATAGGAAGCGCGCGTGTTCTCCGTGATTGACTGGTCGGCAAACCGGACCTGTCTGTTGGCCGGATCGAGCACCACATTCTCGAGGACGGTGCCGAACATCTGGGTCGTGCGATAGATCTCCGGCTCGCTCTCGGGAGTAAGGTTGATGACCTTCGCGTAGCAGCCACCCTCGAAATTGAAGATCCCGTCCTTCGACCAACCGTGCTCATCGTCGCCAATCAGCCGGCGATCGGGGTCAGCTGAAAGTGTCGTTTTTCCGGTTCCGGAAAGCCCGAAGAACAAGGCTGTGTCGCCGGACCTTCCAACGTTTGCAGAGCAATGCATGGAGAGCACGCCCTGCTTTGGAAGCAGGTAATTCATGACCGTGAACATCGCCTTCTTCAATTCTCCGGCGTAGCGCGTGCCTCCGATGAGAATCGTACGCTCGGCGATGTTGAGAACGATGAAGGTCCCGGATCGCGTGCCGTGGCGCGAGGGATCGGCCTCGAACTCGGGTGCGTGAAAAACCGTGAAATTGGGATCGAACGTCGGGAGGTCGCTCAGCTCCGGCCGGATGAACATGTTTCGGACGAACGCCATGTGCCAAGCGTTGGGTGAGACGTAGCGCACTGACAACCTGTATGATGGATCGGCGCCACAATAGAGGTCTTCGACGAATAGCTCGGATGATTCGTTCAGGTATTGGCGGACGTCCTCGAGTAGCAGCTGGAAGTTCTCGTCTGCAAGCGGCTTGTTGACCTTGCCCCAGTCGACGTCCTTCTCGGAGCTCGGCTCCTTTACGACGAACTTGTCGTTCGGAGACCGTCCCGTATGCGGTGTGGTTACGGCGACGAATGGGCCCATGTCCGCAAATTCGCCCTCGTTACGACGTGCCGCCGCCTGAAAAAGCTCGGGCGCAATCAAATTCCAATGAACCTCGCCGCGCGGCTCGAGGCCCTGTCTGCTCAGTCCAATGCTGCTCTCGCGCGCCACCTGCTTGCGCTGCGGTTTCATTTCGGTTGCCATTACGTGGCCTTCCCTTCGTTGATCCTCTGCTGCGCATCGATGACGGCGACGGCGGCCATGTTCACGATGTCCTGAACGTCAGCGCCTTGTTCGAGTACATGCACGGGAAGATTCATACCCAGCAGGATCGGACCGATCTTCGTCGCTCCACCGAGGTGGTGCAGGAGCTTGTAGGCGATGTTCCCCGCGCTCAGGTTGGGGAAAATGAGCACGTTCGCCCGCTCCTTCAGCATGCTGAATGGATACGCCGAACGCAGGATGTTCTCGTCCATCGCCGTATCCGCCTGCATCTCGCCGTCGACGACCAGCGCGGCGTCGCGCTTTCTCAGGATCGCGACGGCCTTCGCAACCTTCTCCGCTTCCGGATGACGCACTGACCCGAAGTTGGAGAACGACAGCATCGCGATCTTGGGCGTGATGCCGAAGGTCTGAACGATCCTGCCCGCGGAGTACGCTATCTGTGCGAGCTGCTCGGCTGTCGGATCGATGTTGACGGTGGTGTCTCCGCAGAAGATAACGTGCTTCTCGAAGACGAGCATGTAGAGGCCGCTGACGATCTCGGCCTTTGGATGTGGCCCGATGACCTGCAGCGCGGGACGGATTGTCTCGGGGTAGTGCATGCCTACTCCCGAGAGGAGCGCGTCCGCATCGCCACAGGCGACCATTACGGATCCGAAGTAATTCCCGTTGAACAGGAGCTGATGTGCTTCGCCGTGACTTAATCCCTTTCGCTGCCGGCGTTTCCACAGATAGTCCGCGTACTTGTCGCGCTTCTCGGATTTCCCCGGGTCATCGATTACGATGTCGCGCAGCGAGATGTGGCCTTCGGCGGCAATGCGCTCGATGTTGGCGCGCTGGCCCAGGAGAATTGGGTGGCCCATGCCCTCATCGACGATCATGCGCGCGGCGCGAATGATCTTCGGCTCTTCGCCCTCGGGGAACACGATTCGTTTCGGATCGCGCACCGCGCGGTTGATGATCCCTCGCATGATGCCGCGCGCGCGGCCGAGGCGCGCCTCGAGCTGCTCGCGGTATTGCTCGAGGTCTATCATCTCCTTTGCGACGCCGCTGGCAACGGCGGCCCAGGCGACAGCCGGCGCGACCCAGAGCAGAACCCGCGGATCGAAGGGGAAGGGAATCAGATAGTCGGGACCGAACACGACGTCGCGCAGGCCGTAGAGCGACGCGACGCTGTCGGGCACGTCTTCCTTGGCGAGCAGCGCAAGCGCGCGCGTCGCCGCCATCTTCATTTCTTCGTTGATCTCGGTGGCGCGCACGTCGAGCGCGCCGCGAAAGATGAACGGAAAGCCGAGGACGTTGTTGACCTGGTTCGGATAGTCGCTGCGCCCCGTGCAGATGATGGCGTCGGAACGCACGGCGCGAACTTCGTCGGGGAGGATCTCCGGCACCGGGT
>DATLVW010000564.1:0-3005 GCA_035577085.1 Thermoanaerobaculia bacterium | reverse complement strand
GAAGTGAGCCATAACTGCTGCTGCTCGGTCGGTGATGACGTCGCCAGCAGCGCGTAGAGTGCGTGCCGCTTCTGTTGATCCGATGTGGTCACGTCACGCAGCACGCGCTCGGGATCGGTCACTCCCGGGTCGAAGACGACGTCTTCCGCATCTTTCGGCGCCCAGTGCGGCCCGACATCGCTGCCGAAGAGTCTCGACACGAGGGCCAGCCGCTCGCTCTCTTTTTTCGCGCCGTTGGCGGCGGCGACCAGACGGCTCTTCGCTCCCGAACCGACGATGATCGAACGAAGGTTCGAAAGGAGCTGGATGCGCTGTGTGCAGGCGTCGAGGACCTGCGCCTTGATTGATTCGTCGCCGATCGATCCGCTGACTTTCAGCACGTTCTGGATGCGCTGGGATTCAACGCTGATGAATGCGTCCGCGACATCTTCGGGCGCTGGCAACTCCGGTTCATCAGCAACAACAACCGTAGACTCAATCGCAGGGGGAGGACCGAGGGGTGCCGGGGCGGGAACGGGTGCAGGGACAGGCCCCGCCGTTGGCTGCGGCGCGGACGTTGGTTGCTGCGCAACGACGAGCGTAGCCGGAGATGGCGCAGGTGTCGTTGGTGCCGGCGCTGGAGTGACCGGCGATGCGACGCCCGGAAGCGGGATCTCTGCCAGCGGCAGATCGAGCGAGGAGGCCGAAGCCGCTGTCGCATCGACGGCCTTCGTGATCCGAAGATCATCCGGGCTGTTGGATGCAGTCGTTGTCGCAACTGCCTGCGGCATCGTGACGAGTTTCGGACCGCCGATCAGCGGAGCGGTGACCATCGGCGCCGCAAGTCCGCGAATCAGCTCGGAATCTGACAGCACACCGGCATCGAGTAATCGCTCTCGGACCCGCTGCCGGACATCGTTCGCAAGCTGCACTTGTGCCCAGCGAGCGGACTCCGTCAACATGTTCGGACTGGCAGTTTCAACCGTCATGTCGCAGTGGCACGGGCCGAACGTATCAGCCTTCCACCAGTCAGCCCGCCGCTGGGGGCGGAAGAACTCGACCACCGCCATGTTGCGCTTGAACTGAACGTCGCGCGCGCGGTCGCAAGCGGCCTGCGATGCGAATTGATTGATACCGTACACCTCGATGAATCCGCGGTTATCGGGCCGAAACATCAGCACGTGATAATGGAAGGTCTCGCATGGCCGGCCGGCAGCGGTGGCGACCGGCGGGCAGACAAGCGGTTGCGCGAGCGCGGAGCTGACGCACGCGCACACAAGCACAACGATTGCTGAAAGAGTTCGCATAATGGAGCGGCGCGACTTGCCGGGATTATATGTTCAACGTTCGTATGGCATCGTCGTAACCCGTTCGCCAACAAGGAGAACCCATGAAGAAGCGCATTCTCATCGCATCGGCCGTTGCGGTCCTGGCCATACTCATCATCGTTCCGATCGCGCTGGCGCAGCACGGTCTTGGGATGGGCCGCGGACATGGCTGCATGATGGCCGGCGGCCGCAGTGGCATGATGATGTTCGGTCACCTCGGCCGCGCCAAAGCAGCTCTCAACCTCTCGGATCAGCAGGCTGCCGACATCAAGAAGATCTTCGCCGATCTGCGCACGCAGAACGAGCCGTACCGCGCTTCGATGCGCAGCGGCATGCAGTCTGTCGCGCAGGCTCTGATCGCGAATCCGAATGATATCGCCGCCGCGCAGGCGCTACTCGACAAGCAGAGCGAAGCCGAGCACGCCATGAAAACCAACGCTCTCAACGCCGCCGCGAAAGCACTCAACGTCCTCACTCCGGACCAGCGCGCCAAAGCTGCAACGTTCCTGCAGCAGCGGATAGCCAGACAGGCCGAGAAGTAAGAAGATGATGAGCGCCACGTCGATGTTCGGAGGAGCCTCTATTGGCTCCCTCGCGCTTGATCGATCGGTTTTCACGGCGGAGAGGGCGCAGACGAGAAGCGCAACAAACGAAGACCCGATCGAAGCGCGCGCGATTACCGCGGTCAAAGCGGGCGATGCCGGTTCGTACGGCTACCTGGTGTCGAAATACACGAAGCGTGTGGTCTCGATCGCCTGGGGAATCGTGCGGAATGCGGCCGACGCGGAAGACCTGGCGCAGGAGGCTTTCGTCAAGGCGTACGAGAACATCGCCCGTTTCAAGTCCGGCGAGCCTTTCGGGCCGTGGATCTATCGGATCGTCACGAACCTCGGCCTCGATCTGATCAAGCACCGCAAACGGTTCCGGCATGAAGAGATCACCGACGCGGCACCGGCGGAGCGGCGTGACCGTGCCGACCTTCCGGCGATCACGAACGAGCTGGCGGCGCGGATCGATCACGCTATCCAGTCGCTTCCGGAGATGCAGCGTATCGTGGCCCGCCTGTATCTCGTCGAGCAGTTCGGCCACACGGAGATCGCAGCGATGACCAATCTGACCGAGGGCACGGTGCGGTCGCATTTGTCGCTGGCACGGGGCAAGCTGAAAGAGAAACTGGCAGACCTTCACGGGGGCAACAATGATTGACGACACCTTCCTCGAGCAATTGCGCGACGACGCCCGGCAACTTCAGTACGAACCGGATGACGTAATGACCACGCGCATCGCGGCCCGCGTTCGCGCGCGTGTGTCCGAAGAAGCGGCGGGAGGCGTGGCGCAGCTTCTGGCGCGCTGGTTCCGGCCGGTCATGGTCTCGCTCGCGGCGCTTTCGCTGGCGGCGGTCGTCGGCGTCGGCTGGCTGGAGCTCTCCCCTGAACCGGCGCCTGGCCTCGACGCGGTTTCGAGCAGCCAGACCGTCGATGTCTCGGTCGGTGGAGATGTGTTCAGTGTCGAATAAGACCCGCACCGCGGCCGTCGTGGTCGTGATCGTCGCGTTCCTCGCCGGCATTCTCGTCGGCGTGGCTGGCGATCACTTCTATCTGATCCGTCTTTTTCCGCGGCACACAGCACGCTTTTCCGCCGACCGGATGGCCGAACGGCTCGCGGGCGAGCTCGAGCTCACGCCGCAGCAGAAAACGC
>DATLVW010000563.1:0-2027 GCA_035577085.1 Thermoanaerobaculia bacterium | reverse complement strand
CCGTCCGGTTGCGGTCTCGTTGCCGGCCAGCGGTTGCGACGCGCCGAGGCCTTTGGTCGTGAGGCGGCCGGCGGCGATTCCGGCGTTTACCAGATACGCCTTCACCGAGTCCGCGCGGCGTTGCGAGAGAGGAAGATTCTGCGCGTCCCCGCCGCTCGAATCCGTATGGCCTTCGATCATGAGCTTCCAGTCGGGCTTCGCCTTCAGCATGGCCGCCATCTTGTCGATCGTCGGCTTCGACTCATCACGGATCACGTCGGAATTTGGTGTCGAAGTTGATGCCGTAGACGCGTGTGCGGCCAGCGTCCTCCAACTCCTTCTCCATCGTCGCCTCGGCTCCGCTACCCGCCCAGTGAGGACAGGAGCCGACGTCGCTGGAAATCTTCTTGCCGTTCCACTCGCTGCCTGCGCCGTTCGAATCGCTGTCGTACCACCAGAGTCCGAACATCTGCTGGCCGCTTGGATCGAAGACCATGATGGCGGGTCCCTTCGCGCCGCCTCTCTGCGTCCAGGTGAACTTCATGATCCGGCCCTCGATGCCTCCGGTCAGGAGTCCATCCGAGTGCTCGTAGCAGCCGGTCACAGATGTTCCCTCCTGCTTGAGGTGAAAGTTTCCGAAGTTCGTGGCGTACGTGCCGCTGGCGTTCGCAAATGCGGTTTGCGTGAGCTGCTTGCCGTAGCCTCGGAAGTCCATCAGCTCGACGTAGTCGGGAGAGCCCCAGTTGTTCTTGACGTTGAGCCTGACCCAACGACCGGAGACGGCAGCAGGGACCGGAAAACTCTGCTTGTCGGCCTTGTCCTGCAGCGAGACGTCTGCGATTTTCTGAAAGCCGGACGTAGGACTGACATCGGAGACCTCGACGGAGACATCCTTCGCGCCGCGGTGGTCGCCGTCGACGCTGGCGGTATCGAACTCGAGTCGATTGAGCTCCGTCTTTTCGGAAAGCGCGACGACGATCGTCTGCGGTGTGATCACACCCTTCGGGGTAGCCCAGCCGGTCGTAGCCTTCTCATCGAGGATACGGAAAGCGGACCAGGTTTCGTTGTACTCCTGCGGTTTCTGCGCGATGAGCGCACCCGAAGAAAAGGAGACGAGCGACGGCTCCTGGCTATCGGAAGGCGCAGAGGTTGTCGTCGTCGCCACTGTCGAGCTGCTGGCGGCAGTGCTGGCAGCGCTACTCAACGTCCTACTCTCCGAGCTGCCGGACTTCACCGGGGCAGCTTCCTTCCCAGCGCAGCCCGACAACACGAACGACACGAGGGCGATCCCGATCAAAGTACGAGGCATTCATGACTCCTGTCGATCTCTGAAAACGTTCCGGCCCGGATTGTACGATGGTCGTTGACTATCGAAAGGAGCCCAGCCGGAAGAGCGCGAACGTCATCGTGCTCGCGTACTCGGATTCGCTCCCGCCGCAGCAGACGGACGCGTGCGATTACCACCGTAGCGGTCCGGCAGAGATAGACCACAGGCGGCTCACGCTTCCGAATCGGCACGGAATCAGCGTCAGACGCTTCCGCTCGTGCTATGGATGAACGCGCGAAGATCATGCGAGGCCAATCGGAGCAGCAGTCGTCGATTCCGAAAGCGGATGCGCTCTATGCGCGTCAACTCGAAGCCATCAACGAGGTCGCGCGCATCGCTACGCTCGACCTCGAGCTTCGCCCGCTCATGCAGCGCATCACCGACGCTCTGGCGCAGAAGTTCGAGTGGGAGTTCGTAGCGCTGGTGACGGTCGAGCCGCGCAAGGGCGCCTTCGTTTGCGAAGCGGTGACCAGCACGGTTCCCACCGAGGTTCACGCCGGCTACAGCCGTCCGCTCGGCAGCGGTGTAGTCGGAACCGTAGCAGCGACCGAGAAGGCAATTCTGCTCGACGATGTCGGAACCTATCCTGACTTCGTCGAGACGATGCCGGGAACCAAGTCGGAGCTGTGCGTTCCCGTGCTGCATGGCAAAGAGCTCGTGGCCATCCTCAATCTCGAGAGCACGCACCTTCGTGCGTTCCACGATCAGGTTTCGCTCCTCA
>DATLVW010000562.1:0-2006 GCA_035577085.1 Thermoanaerobaculia bacterium | reverse complement strand
TCGGCACGCGGCAGCCCTTCGAGACGGTCGCCGATCTCGCCTGGCGCGACGGTCGCGGAAGGATTACGCAGGCGCGTGGCCGGTGTCTCGATATCTCAGAATCCGGCGCTCGCATCGCGTATTCGGATCGTATCGAACTCCCCGCCGTCATGCAAATTCGTACGGAACACGACGGCGTATTGAGAACCGGCCGGGTACGTCATTGCACGCCCCACGGATCGCAGTACGAAATCGGCATCGAATTTTGCGACCCGGCTCAACTGAAAGCCGCGGCGAATACGTAGCGACAAAAAAATACGCGTGGCCGGTACGCTGGAAGCAAAAAAAACCGCCCCCCCTTTGCGGGAAGCGCGGCTTGTGACTTCTGTTCGGTTACCGAAAGCACTTTCGCGCGAGTAGCGCGATCCCCCTTGACTCATTGGGACCGCGCTCTGCCGCGTCAGGTTGCGCCTTAGTAATCCATCCCCTCGGGTCCGTGCCCGCCAGGAGCCGGAGCCTGTTTCTTCTCGGGAATTTCGGCGATCATCGCTTCCGTGGTCAGCATCAGGGAAGCGATCGACGACGCGTTCTGCAGCGCCGTGCGGGTCACTTTGGTCGGATCGATAACGCCCGACTTCACCAGATCTTCGTATTGATCGGTAGCGGCGTTGTATCCGAAGTTCGGGTCGCTGCTCTCGCGAATCTTCTCCACGACAATCGCGCCCTCGTTACCCGAGTTCGACACGATCTGCCGCAGCGGCTCTTCGGAGGCCCGGCGCACGATGTCGACGCCAATCTGCTCGTCGCCACCCAGTTTCAGACCCTTCAGGGCCTTGGATGCGCGCAGCAGAGCTACGCCGCCGCCCGGAACGATGCCTTCCTCGACCGCCGCGCGAGTGGCATGCAGAGCATCTTCCACGCGAGCCTTCTTCTCCTTCATCTCGGTCTCGGTGGCCGCGCCGACCTTGATCACTGCCACGCCCCCGGCCAGCTTCGCCAGGCGCTCTTGCAGTTTCTCGCGATCGTAATCCGAGGTGGTTTCCTCGATTTGAGCGCGCAGCTGCTTGATGCGGCCTTCGATCGATTTCTGAGTGCCGTTGCCGTCCACGATCGTGGTGTTGTCCTTATCCACGGTGACGCGTTTGGCGCGGCCCAGATCCTCGAGGCGAACGCCCTCGAGCTTGATACCGGTCTCTTCCATGATGGCCTTGCCGCCGGTCAGGATGCCGATATCTTCGAGCATCGCCTTGCGGCGGTCGCCGAAGCCCGGCGCTTTTACGGCGCAAGCGTTCAGCGTGCCGCGCAGCTTGTTGACCACCAGCGTGGCCAGCGCCTCGCCTTCCACTTCCTCGGCGATCACCAGCAGCGGCTTGCCGCTGCGCGCGATCTGCTCGAGCAGCGGGAGCAGGTCCTTCATGTTGCTGATCTTCTTTTCGTGAATCAGGATGTACGGATCTTCGAGCACGCACTCCATGCGCTCGGCGTCACTGACGAAATAGGGCGACAGATAGCCGCGGTCGAACTGCATACCGTCCACGGTTTGCAGCTCGGTGGTCATGGTCTTTGATTCCTCAACCGTGATGACACCGTCTTTGCCGACCTTCTTCATTGCCTCAGCGATAATGTTGCCGATGGTGTGATCGCTGTTGGCGGAAATCGTGCCCACCTGCGCGATCATCTCGCCCGTTACGGGCTTGGAGAGCTTCTTCACTTCTTCGACTGCCACTTCAACGGCCTTCTCGATGCCACGCTTCAGCGCCATCGGATTGGCGCCGGATGCGACGGCCTTGACGCCCTCGCGGTAAATGGACTGCGCCAGAATCGTGGCCGTCGTCGTGCCGTCGCCGGCAACGTCGGAGGTCTTCGATGCCACTTCACGAACCATCTGCGCGCCCATGTTCTCGAGCGGGTCCTTTAGCTCGATCTCTTTGGCCACCGTCACGCCGTCCTTGGTGATGTTCGGCCCGCCAAACTTTTTCTCCAGGACCACGTTCCGGCCCTTGGGGCCCAGGGTCACTTTTACGGCA
>DATLVW010000561.1:0-3278 GCA_035577085.1 Thermoanaerobaculia bacterium | reverse complement strand
CGGCGAGGGGATAGGTCAAACGGATGTAGTCGGCGAACGTTTTCCAGCGCGAGTCGCTGACCGGCACGATCGTGCCGCCGTAGTTCGCGGTCACCGGCACCGCGAGAATGCGCATCGTGGCGCGCTCGACGAAGGCGTAAGTCGTTCCGCGCGTGCTCCTGGTCGTTCCGTTGACCCGCACCTCGAACTCGTAGTTGCCGGCCGCCCAGTTTCCGCACGCGTCGCGAGTCGGGCAAAGAAAATCGACGACGCGCGTCGGTGCCTGCTGTGCGATCGGTGGAATGGTCGCCACGAGATGTCCATCGCGCCGGATCGTGGCACTCGTTTTCGACTCGTCGATGGTCACCGCCTCCGCGAGAAATGCGCGGACCACGGCATCCTTCCCTGCAACGAATTTCAAGTTGCCGTTTTTCTGAACGCCGATGGCCTGGTTGATCTCGATCGTGTCGATCACGACGTTCGCAAGGAGCGGCGGAGACACCAGCAGCAACGCACAGAGAAGGCGCAACCGGACTGAAGCCACGGATTTACAGTAGCACGGTCGTAATCGGAGACGTAGCGTGGTGAGAAGGAACGCCGAGGCCTGGCCACTAACGCGCCGGGCCTTTCGAATTGCGGCCCTTGCGATGATGTCCCGGATTCATCGCTTCGTCGCTGATTCACGGCTGGGGCGGGAGCATTGTGGACGATTTTCGAACCGCTCTGCTCGCCGCGTGAGATAGCCGCCGGCCAGTTAGTGTACCTGCATCGCGCGACTCAGCTCCGTCGTCCGGACGTAGCTGAAGACATCCGGGTACGGGTTGTCCTTCGCCGCATAGGCGGTCACGGTCGCCGATACCCACTGCCCGCGCAGATCGCCCGGAACGGTCATGGCGAAATCGCCGCCACCGCTCCAGGAGGCGATCCATCGTTGGGCGTCGCCCGTTCCCCCGGGGCCTGCGGCATCGCTCGCGAAGACCTGGATCGATCCCGAGGCGTTCCCGTGAATGATCGTTTGATTCTTCGCTGGGTCGTAAACGGCGCTCGTCAAGACGGGGACGTTGATCGGACCGTTGTCGCCCATCACTGCGACCGACGGCCCGTCGAGTCCGTCGTCGATGGCCAGGCCGCCGTTGCCCCAGATCCGGTTGTAGGCGATGTTGGTGTACAAGGTGCCGGGATCGATGGCGATGCCCATCTCCCGATTGAAGGCGATGACGTTGAAACTCACTTCACTCCGGTAGAGGCCACGATCGAGATAGATACCGCTTGCGCCATTGGGCAGCGGCTCGTCGGAGTGCGCCTTCACACCGATGCGGTTCTCCCTGATTTGCCAGATGCCGGCCAGGACAGAGAGGCCGCTGCGGATGTTGCCGGAAAGGACGTTGCCGGAGATGATCGATCCGAAGAAGAACGGGCTGTTCGACTGGATCGTGCCGATTCCGCGGTAGTTCGGCACTGCCACTGATCCGGTCGGGTCCGTTCCGATGTAGTTGTCCTCGATCGAAGACTTACATGCAAACCCAGAGAAGCCATTGAAGTTACGCAGAGAGATGCCGTTGCCGAGGAAGCCATTGATGGCCAGGTGGGTGATGGTCACGCCGCAAGTCCCTGCGTCGAGGCCGTCGCCGTCGACCGTCCCACCGCCGCTGATCTCGATGGGCGGCCCGTCGGGATTGGTCACGCCGGAAAATGCAGCCTGCGTGGCACCGTCGATGCGGAGGGAGTAGGCGCCGATGAACGGGAGCGGCGAGTGCAGGCGGATCGTCTTCCATGGCCGCTCCGAGGTCTCGCCGATGTTGAACTGGATCGCACAGATCGGCGAGCCCTCCGTGATTGTCGAGTAGCAGTCGGCGG
The DNA here is from genome assembly GCA_035577085.1 of Thermoanaerobaculia bacterium. Taxonomy (GTDB): domain Bacteria; phylum Acidobacteriota; class Thermoanaerobaculia; order Gp7-AA8; family Gp7-AA8; genus JADGNZ01. The sequence continues at coordinate 1,442 of DATLVW010000561.1, read as the reverse complement.
CGTTCGCCGCCGAGATTGCGGCGCGCAGGGAGCCGTCACCATCGTCAGCGCTCGTGGTGACGAGGAACGTGCGGTAAAGCAGCGCGCTCGCCGGCTTGTCGAACGGAACGCCGAAGTCCGGTTCGTCCGCATGCACCCGCAGTTCGAAGGGGATCAGGCCGCCTTCGTACCGAGGAGGTGCCCTCAATTTCATCGTTATTGGAGACGCGTTGATGATGGTGACGCCGGCGGCGAGCCGCTCGAGCGTGCAGGTCACCTGCAACGGACCGGCCGTGCAGTTGGATGGCACCGACTGCACGGCCGAACCCTCCGGAAGGTCGACAGTGGCGACAACGTGATGCGCCGCAGAGAGGCCTGTGTTGAAGACCCAGAGGATCGCGTCGTACGGCAGCCCGGGATCGATCACCGGTGGACCCTGCAATTCGGCACTGAGCCTGGGCCCAGTCGTGCCCACGATCGTGAGGGTGACGCTGTTGTTGTCGGGGTGCGGATCGGGGGTGTCGCTGGTGACCGTGATTTCAACCGTCACCGTCAGGTCGCTGGCTGGCAGCACTTGCTCGAACTGCGTGACATTCGCATCTGCCCCGGGCTGAATATCGCCGAGCATGCAACGGCCACCCGGGCAGGGAAGTTGTGGGTCCGGGAGCCCGTCCACTTGAAACGTGACGACCACATTGCGGGCCACGTCGGGACCAAGGTTGTGAAGAAGCGTAGCAATGCTGAAGATGTCGCCGGCCCGGACAGCCGGGGCCGTGTTGGCCTCGAGCGCGAGATCGGCCGACCCGGCTTGCGCGGTTGCGGCGGTGAGAGCAACGAAGAGCGCGAAGAGCACGTGTCTCATGATCGTCCTATCTGCGCAGGTCTCGGCCAAGTGTCGTCAGGCCGAGCTGAAGCCCCTATTTAAACCTATCGGACGTACGAAGTGTGGGCGCGGCGCCTGTAAACCGCCCGTCGCCACGTCAACGTCCAGAAACATCGCGGCAGTCGTGCCCAGCGGCGGAATCGGCCCGGCGCGAATCGAACGCAATCTGGATGTCCATCGATGGCCGCGCGGCCGCGCCGATCAGCACCAGCGCCGCGCCTCAGATCACACCGGCCATCGCGGCGAACGGCGTCGACTTCTTCGTGACGTGGGTCGAAGGGAACGAGGTCAAGGTTTCGCGCGTCGACGCGACTGGCCACGCGTCGCCACCCGCAATCGCCGGCGCTTCGCGCCAGGTGGTGATCCGTTTCTGCTAGCGCAGACCGCTCGTGCCGGACCTGGCTCGCATGTGTAGGGGTGTCCGATTGTGTCCGGTGGAGATATCATTCCCCGCGCCACTCCTTCAATCCGTCTCCCCGGAGGCCGCGCTTGGCGATAAAAGAGAGTGTTTCCGATTCGGCTCATGCGACCGTCCGTCGCGAGAGGGGGGATCTGGTCCGTCCAATAGCGTTCGCGATCG
>DATLVW010000560.1:0-3255 GCA_035577085.1 Thermoanaerobaculia bacterium | reverse complement strand
CGGCGAAACCTTCGGCGCCTGAGCCGACAAGCTTCGCTCCCTGTTGGCTCCAGACACCGCCAGTTCTGGTCCAGACCCAGGCCGCACCGACAGGATTGCCGTTGTTGGAATCGTCTCCAGATCCTCCAACAAGCACCGTATTGCCGTCTGCGGAGATGGCTACGGAGTTCCCCTGGTTCGCGCAACAGACAGCACCGGAGCCGATCAGCTTGCCGGACTGCTGGCTCCAAACTCCCGCGCTCCTCGTCCAGATCCAGACGGCTCCGATGTACTCGTTGTCGCTGGGTCCGCCGATAACAGCCGTGTTGCCGTCCGCCGAGATGGCGACCGAGTTACCTTGCGAAGAGCTCAACGCAGGTGCGCTCACCAGCTTCGGCCCCTGTTGGGTGAACTGTGCGAGAGCGGGAAGAGAATAGAGGAGAGTGGCGCAGACGAGGACAAGCAGCGTCGCGCGCTGAGACATTTTGATTTTCATGGAGTGGAGGCGGTAACGGTGTTCTGCCGTGATTTAGTTCAAAGATATTGCTCTCAGTTCTTCGCGTCTTCGCGCCTTCGCGTGAACGTCTCTGCGTGAACACAGGTATCACGCGAAGCCTCGAAGAACGCGAAGCGGTTGAAACGCTCTGCGCGACTTGCTAAGAATCCGTCAGCTCCGCAATCCTCCGCGCGAGAAACCGCCGCTCCGCCTCGTTCCCCGCCAGCTCGTGCGCGCGCCGGTAGCTTGCGACTGCATCCTCATCGCGGCCGAGGCGGCGGAGGAGATCGGCGCGCGTGGCGTGCCAGAGGTGGTAGTCGTTGAGCGATTCCGACAATGCGTCCACGAGTGGCAACGCGGCGGCGGGACCGTCGGACAGTGATACTGCCACTGCGTGGTTGAGGGCGACGATCGGGGTGGGGTGGAGAAAGTACAAGCGCTCGTAGATTGCAGCGATTTGTTTCCAGTCGGTATCCGCGGCGATGTCCGCGTCCGCGTGAACGGCAGCGATTGCCGCCTCGAGCGCGTACGTGCCTGGGCGCGATGTGCGCAGCGATGTTTGCAGCAGCGTGCGGCCTTCGTCGATCTCGGTGCGGTCCCATCTTGAGCGGTCCTGATCGGCGAGGAGGACCATCTCGCCGTTATCATCGACGCGCGTTGCACGTCGCGCGTCGTGGAGCAGCATCAGCGCGAGGAGGGCGTCGAGTTGGGCGTCGGGGAGCAGAGCGCGCAGCACTCTTGCTAGCCGGATCGCTTCGGCGCAGAGATCGTGACGCACCAGCGACTGGCCGCTTGCGGCGGCGTAGCCTTCGTTGAAGACCAGATAGACGACCGCCATCACGACGGACAGGCGCTCGGGAAGCTCGGATGCGGGCGGTACGCGATACGGAATCCCGGCGCCGCGGATCTTTGCCTTCGCCCGAACGAGGCGCTGCGCCATCGTCGCGGTCGGGACCAGGAACGCGCGTGCGATCTCCTCGGTCGACAAGCCGCACAGCGTTCGCAGCGTTAGCGCCACCTGCGCGTCCTCGGCCAGCGCCGGGTGGCAGCAGGTGAAGATCAGGCGGAGGCGCTCGTCGGGGACGCCGGATTCGTCGGCATCGGTCATCTCATCACTCGTTGCGGACGGCGCGAGGTACGCGATCTCCGCCTGCTTCTCCGCGAAACGCGCGCGGCGGCGCAAGCGGTCGATCGCTTTGTGCCGCGCCGTTCCGTACAGCCATGCGCGCGGATTGCGCGGGACTTCGCCGGCCCACTCCGTCACCGCCGCTGCAAACGCTTCCTGCAGTGCCTCCTCGGCGACGTCGAAATCGCCGAGGAGGTGAATGAGGGCGGCCAGGAGCCGGCCCCATTCGCTGCGAAACACATCTTCGATCGCGGTCAAGACCGCTGCATGATAGCGATCAGTCGAACGTCATGATCGGGCGGACTTCGATCGCGCCCGTGAGAGCGCCCGGAATCTTTCCGGCGATGGCGATGGCCTCGTCGAGATCGTTGGCGTCGACGAGGTAGTAGCCGCCGAGGGCTTCCTTCGTTTCGGCGTAGGGTCCGTCGGTGGTGAGGCGTTTGCCGTCGCGCGTGCGGACGGTCGTCGCGGTGTGCGTCGGCTGCAGCGCGTTGCCGCCTTTGATCTTGCCGGCGAACTCCTCGCCGAACGCGTTGTACGCGGCCATCCCTTTCTGCATGTCCGCCTCGGTCATGGTGCTCCAGCGCTTCTCGTCGTCGTAAATCAGCAGCAGGTATTGCATAGGTGTTTCCTCCTTTTGAGTGATAGTCGAACGGGGAAGGGCGAAATCGACAGGGGATGAAAGTTTTTTTGCGCGCTCAACATTTTCTTAACGTAGGTCGGACTCTCCAGTCCGACATCATCACGCGCAGTCGGACTGGAGAGTCCGACCTACGTTAAGCGATATTCTGATTGTGATGAACCCCACCTTCTTCGCGACACCGACGGCCTTTCGCAAGTGGCTCGAGAAGCATCACGCCGAGGAGTCGGAACTGCTTGTGGGGTTCTACAAGAGGGATTCGGGGAAGCCGTCGATCACCTGGCCCGAGTCGGTCGATCAGGCGCTTTGCTTTGGGTGGATCGATGGCGTGCGGCGGAGAATCGACGACGTCAGCTACAGCATCCGCTTCACGCCGCGAAAGGCGATCAGCAACTGGAGCGCCATCAATATCGCCCGCGTGGCGGAGCTGACGACGCTCGGACTGATGGCGCCGGCCGGACTGCGCGCGTTCGAGAAGAGGCGCGAAGACAAATCCGCGATCTATTCGTACGAAGACAAAGTGCGGACGCTCCCTCCCGCTGATGAGAAACAGTTCCGGGCGAACAGGAAAGCGTGGGCGTTCTTCACGGGGCAGGCTCCGTCGTATCAGCGCGTGGCGATCTACTGGGTCACGAGTGCGAAGCGGGAAGAGACGCGCGTGCGCCGCATGGCCACGCTGATCGAGGACTCGGCGAACGCCCGCCGGCTCGCCGTCGTCACCCTGACGCCGAAGAAGTCGTGACCGTGTTGTCACTAACTCCCTGCACCCTTCTTCGTCAAACCTACGTATTCGGTCATTGGGGGAGTCATTTGCATGCGCTCATCGTCGACATCCGTCGTCCTGGCAGTTGTCTTATCTGCAGCTTTTGCGAGCATCGCGCGGGCCGCTGATCCGCCGCCGCTCCCGGCTCCCGCGCCGACGACAGTTCACCGCGCAGAAGGGCCGATCACCGTCGACGGCGACCTCGGCGATGCCGGCTGGAAGAACGCAGCGACGATCGATCAGTTCTACGA
>DATLVW010000559.1:0-3193 GCA_035577085.1 Thermoanaerobaculia bacterium | reverse complement strand
GTAAGGTTCGCCGCCTCGCACGCCTCCTGAACACTCATGCCAAACTCGACGACGTTGAGGAAGAACTGGAGGAGATTCTGGTCCTGTGTGTCGCCACCCTGAACGGAAAAGCAGAGAAACGGCTTTCCGTCCTTGAGCGCGAGCGTCGGGGTAAGCGTCACGCGCGGGCGCTTGCCGGGGGCGACGACGTTGAACGGGTTCTCGGCGGGATCGAGCACGAAGCTCTGCATCCGCTCGCTGAGACCGACGCCGGTGTTGCCGGCGATGACAGCAGGGAGCCAGCCGCCGCTCGGTGTAACCGATACTGCCCATCCTTCCGCGTCTGCTGCTTCGACCGAGGTGGTGCCGGCGTAAAAGGCGAAGAGGTAATCGTTCGAGAGAGACGGCGTGGCGTGCAGAAACTCGTTGCGGCGCAGCGAGCCTGACTCCGGTGTCCCCGCCGGCTTCGCGACAGGTGCTTTCGGTGCATCCCAGTTGCGCAGCAGATCGGGGAACGGATTCGTGGCGCGTTGATACGGATACGGATCGCCCGGCTTGATCTTCGGATCGTTGTGCTCGGGGTTGATCAGCTTCGCGCGGTCTTTCGCGTAGTCCTTCGAGAGCAGTCCGAGCACCGGTTCCTCGGGAGGCGCATACGTGTCGCCGTAGTAGAAGTCGCGGTCAGCCCAGGCCAGGCTCATCGCCTGATAGACGGCGTTGATGTAGTGCGGCGAGTTGAAGCCCATCGACTTGAGGTCGAAGTTCTCGAGGATGTTGAGCGCCTGAAGCATGGCCGGACCCTGCGTCCAGACGTTCAGTTTGTAGACGTCGATGCCGCGATAGTTCGTCATCACCGGCTCTTCGATGTGGACCTTCCAACCGGCCAGATCCTCCTCGGTGAAGAGACCGCCCTGCTCGCGCGTGCCACGCACGATCTCCTTGGCGATGTCGCCTTTGTAGAAGCGGTCGTAGGCTGCGTAGATCGCATCCTTGCGTGACTTCCCCTTCTTCAGTGCGAGCTGTTCGGTCTCGACGAGCTTGCGCAAAGTGGCGGCAAGATCGGGCTGGCGGAAGATCTCCCCTGCCACCGGACCGGGATGCTTCGGATCGTTCTCGTGGATGAGAAAGACTTTCTTGGAGTACGGCCAGGCCTTCAGCTTGTCTTTGTTGCGATCGATCGTGTTCGCCGACTGCGCTTCGAGCGCGTAGCCGTCCGCCATTTCGATGGCCGGAGCGAGAACATCCTTCAGCGACAGCCGGCCGTACTCGGCCACCATCGTCATGAGGCCACCGGGCGTGCCGGGAGTGACCGCGGCGAGGACGCCTTCGTCGGGCGGATGCGCGAATCCTTTGCTTTTGTAGAACTCGGGGGTCGCGCCGGTGGGAGCGACGCCGAGGGCGTTGATGCCGATGACTTTCTTGGCGTGCGGATCGTAGATGAGCACCTGCGTCTCGCCGCCCCACGAGAGCGTGTCCCACATCGTGCAGGTCGCAGCGATCATCGCCGCAGCGGCATCGACTGCGTTGCCGCCTTTCTGAAAGATCATCGAGCCGGCAGTGGCCGCGAGCGGTTTGCCGGTGACGGCCATCCAGTGCGATCCGTGCAGCGGAGGCTTCTGGGTGCGGATGAGCGTTTGCTGTGCGGATGCGGCGGCGGCGAGAAAGGTGAGAAGCAGAGCGGCGGTTCTTTTCATGCGCCGCGTATTATTGATCCGCAGATGCCGCAGATGAAACGCAGATGAAAAAAAACATCTGCGCACATCTGCGCCATCTGCGGATAAGCCTTACGGCGCCACTTCGAGGAGCTCGAACGATCCAGGCACCATTGGCGGCCGCGGGCGCGGATTCTTTTCGGTCTTCGGAGGAGCTTCGCCGAACTGCGCGGCGGGGAGGAAGATGTGATGCGTCTTCGTGTCGAGCGCCATCGTCCGGGCGCTGCGCTGCGTGGCCACGTTGTCGACGACTTCGTACTTGTCGGGGGCTGACTCGTGGATGACGGTCAGCGTTCCGCTCTGGCCGTTCGAGGCGAACGCGAGCTGTCTGGCATCGTCGAAAGCTGCTGCATCCGTCCCCTTCCCTGTCGGCACTGTGGTCACGACCTTGCCGTTCGTTGCGTCGACGACGGCCATGATCTCGTTCTCGCAAACGGTGAAGAGACGGTGATGCTTGCGGTCGATCGCCAAACCGCTCGGGGATTCGCACGGCGTCAGCTTCCAGCGCTTGGCGACGACGTTCTTCTTCGCGTCGATCATGGCCAGCTCACTCGTGTCTTCGATGTTGACGAAGACGTGGCCCTTCGCGTCGCTGACGCCGAACTCCGGCTTCCCGCCGAGGTCGATGGTGGCGATGACTTTGCCATGGGTGTTGAAGACCGTGGCGTTCTTGCCGCGGCCGTTGAACGTGAAGACGTGCTGCGAGGCGGGGTCGAACATGATCGCGTCCGGGTTGTCGCCGGTCGTCTTCACATCGGTGATCCGATTCAGCGTCTTCAGATTGAAGATCGTCATCATGCTGACCCGGCCGTCGGAGATGAAGCCACGTCCGCCGTCATGATCGATGGCGATGCCGTGCACGCCGGGAGTGTCGGGAATGACGCCGACGACCTTGCCGGAGTCGACGTCGACGACGTCGACGTTGTTTCCGTGCGAGACGTACTCTCGGCGCGCAACGGAGTCGATGGCGGTGTAGTCCCATCCGCCGGTTCCCGCGATCGGAATGTGCCGGACGACACTCCACGCGGCAAAGGCGCTGACGGCAACGGCGAGCGAGAGGAGAGCGATGAGTGCACGTTTCATGGGCGCGAACGGTATCGCCGACGCGGGCCGAGCGCAATGAAATTGCTGTTCAGGTAGACCAAGCTGGAGTGAAACCTTTTCTATGCGGACTGAAACTTTCTCTCCATGGAGTGAAACTTTCTCTCCGCGGAGTGAAACCTTCTCTCCGTGGAGTGAAACCTTCTCTTCGCGGAGTGAAACTTTCTCTTCGCGGAGTGAAACTTTCTCTCCGCGGAGTGAAACCTTCTCTTCGCGGAGTAAAACTTTCTCTCCGCGGAGTGAAACCTTCTCTTCGCGGAGTGAAACATTCTCTTCGCGGAGTGAAACCTTCTCTTCGCGGACTGAAACTTTCTCTCCGTGGGAAAGAATTTTCTCTGCGCGGGAAAGAATATTCTCTCCGTGGGAAAGAACTTTCTCTAGGTCGGAAAGAACTTTCTCTG
>DATLVW010000558.1:0-3450 GCA_035577085.1 Thermoanaerobaculia bacterium | reverse complement strand
TAACCACAGAGACACAGAGGACACGGAGTTGAAGACACTATCTCTGTGAGTAATTTCATCACTGGCCTCCACTTTTGACAATGTCATCGTCATGCTGTCATCTGTTTCGCGACATGCTCCTCCGTCATGTAGCCTCAATTGTTTGCGCCGGGCTCATCGTCTTCCCGATATCCAGTTCCGGTCAGAACTACGGAACCCGGATCAACGTGACGGCCATCGAAGTGTCGGCAACTGTCCGCGACGCGAATGGAAATCTGCCAAGTGACCTGAAGCCGGGCGACTTCGAATTGATCGAGGACGGCAAGCGCCAGCGGATCATCGGCGTGACGTACAGCCACGGCGCTTCGGCAGTGACGACGGCGACGAAGGAATCGATCGGCACGACGCCATCGAAACCGCAACTGCCGTGGCAGGTTGTCATCTATCTGCAGCAGTCCCTGTCGGCGACCGAAGGACTTCGTCTCGCCATCAAGTCGCTGATTCCGCAAGTCGACAGGCTCGTCGCAATGGGTGACGTCGAGGTGATCACGGACGATCCTTCGACACACTCGTTGCTCGGTCCGACGCGCGACGCGGCCGCACTGCGCTCGCTCTTCGAGACGCTCGGAAACGAGGCTCGAGGGAGAGAGAAACTGATCCGGATACGGCAGGAGTTCATGACCGGCGATCGAAACACGAGCGACAAAGACGATCGACTGACGCGCCGGTCACTGATGCGGAAGGCGGCGCGTCAGGAGTCGACGATTCTTCGGGCACAGCAGGACGCGATGTTTGGCTGGCTGAGTCGATACGCTCGGCATGCATCCGGCGACTCGATGCGTACGCTGGTGTTTGTCACCGACGGGTTCGATCTCGCCCCGGCCGGCTTTTATTCGATCGATCGTGGGGACATACGCCCGGACTTGCCCACGGAGTTGCGCGAACTGAACGCCTCGATCCACCAGAACGAGATCGCTCAGGCTCTGGCCGCGCAAGGGTGGACGGTTCTCTCCTACGCCACATCGCCGATCGAAACCCGGGTCACTCACTTCGCTGCCGCGACGCATGAGCCACTCGTACCCCATTCCTTCAACGTCCGCGAGAATGTCGGTCACACGATCATCAACAAGGATCCTCTCGCACCACTGAAACTGCTGGCGGATGCGACCGGTGGAAGCGTTCTCACCGATCCGTCGGAGATCGGCGTCCGGCTCGATGCCCTCGATCAACGTGTGGTCATCACATACCAGGTGGACCGCCCCTCGGATGACAAGTTGCGGCATGTCGAGATCCGGGCGGTGCGCGCCGGACTGACGATCAATGCTCAGAAATGGGTTGGCACTCGATCGACTCTGGCAGCGATGCCCGTCATGGCGGAGCTCCTGGCGACGGAACTTGCGACATCCACCACCCGCGGTGAAGACGTCGATCGCGGCGAGCTGCCCGTGACATGCTCGATCAAACTCGGATCCCTAGCGAAGGGAGTGAGGACCAGCGAGATCGAGGTACGCGTGAACGTCGCTCCGATCGAGGGCGAGCTCGCATCGCTCGAGTCGGGCACGCTCCGTTTCACAGTCGCTGTCGTGGTCCCGCACGAGAACCCCTTCACATCGACCAATCGTCTCGACCAGCTCGATTTCTCTTCGAAGCAGGGATTCGCGACCACGATCACCGTACGGCATCGCGACGGAGCGAAGATGGCGGTGATCGCCGAGGAGCCGTCGACCGGCGCATGGGGCGGCTGCACGATCGGAGGCGACCGAGGATCTTTTCCATAACCGTGTTTTGCATCAACCACAGAGACACAGGGGACACAGAGTTGAAGACACTATCTCTGTGACCTCTGTGTCTCTGTGGTTGAACTGTTCGCCTACCAATCCGTCGGCTTGTAGTCTTTGAGGAACTGTCCCCACACGTGCTCGCCGGTGTTGATGCCGGTGATGATCGGATCGAGGATGCGGGCGGCGCCGTCGACGATGTCCAATGGCGGATGAAAGCGGTGGACCGCGGTCTTGCGCTCGGCCAGCGCGGCCGGATCTTCATCCGTCACCCAACCGGTATCGACGCTGTTCATGTGGATGCCGTCGGTGTAGTAGTCGGCGGCGGCGGTGCGGGTCATCATGTTGAGCGCGGCTTTGGCCATGTTCGTGTGCGGATGGCGCGTCGTTTTCTGGTTGCGGTAGAACTGCCCCTCGACCGCGGAGACGTTGACGATGTGCTTGTCGCGGTTCGCGGTCCGCAGCATGAGCGGCTTGAGGCGGGCGTTGATGATGAAGGGCGCGACGGCATTGACGAGCTGCACTTCCAGCAACTCCACCGACGACACCTCGGCCATCAGCAACCGCCAGGAGTTGCGACCGCGCAAATCGACCTGCTGCAGGTCCTGATCGAGACGGCCTTCGGGAAAGAGATCGCGCTCATGATCGCCCGGCAGCAGCGGTACTTGTGAGAGTTGCGCTGAATGCGTCAGCCCGGTCACCTCTTCGAGCTTCATCGTCTTGATCGACGCCGACGCCTCGGGGAGCATCCGGTAGCCGCGCAAGCCTTCGAACACGCCGAGCAGGTGACGCTCGGCGTCGGAAAGAGTGTGGAGCGCGGCGGTCTCGGACTCCATCATGTGCTCGTAGAATGCCGGCGGACGGCGGACGGTCTGGCAGGCGTTGTTGATGATGAAGTCGAGACGATCGCGTGTCGTCAGCATCTCGTGGCAGAACGCCTCGACGCTCGGCGTGTGGCGGAGATCGAGTCCGAAGATTTCCAGGCGCTCGGCCCACTCGCCGAAATCGTCCTCGCGGGCGTAGCGCGCCGCCGAGTCGCGCGGGAAGCGCGTCGTGACGATGAGCCGCGCACCGGCGCGAAGCAGCTTGAGACCAGCCTGATAACCGATCTTGACGCGGCCACCGGTCAGCAGCGCGACGCGTCCGCGCAAGTCCGCCAGCTCCGTACGCTTTGCGAAATTGAGATCGCCGCAGGCGGGACACAACTGATCGTAGAAATGGTGGACGGTCAGATAGTGCTGCTTGCAGACATAGCAATGCTGCGATTCGGTGAGGATGCGCGGATCTTCCTGCGGCGATTCTTCGCGATACGAATTCGGCGTGGAGTAGACCGGCTTGCGCCGAAGCTCGCGAATCCCGGCGGAGTTGAGCACCTGATCGTCCTGCTTTAGGCGCGCGGCCTTGCGCTCGCGCACGCTGGCCTTCACCAGCTTGCGTCGCGCGCGATGATCGGGCTCGGCGACGCGCCGCGTTGCGTGAAGCAGGCGCTGACGCTCCTCCGCGCTGACCTGCACGAGCTGTCCACGGTCGCGGTCGAGCGATTCGAGCAGTTCGGCGGCGATGCGGACCCGCTCCTCGAAGGAAAGCGCTTGTTCGGTTTTTATCATCAGCGTCGCCCGAAACATCGGGTGGCGCACGGGAAATCCGGGTTGGGGGGAGTAGGGAGTAGGGAGTGGGGGGTGGGAGACTGGAG
>DATLVW010000557.1:0-3030 GCA_035577085.1 Thermoanaerobaculia bacterium | reverse complement strand
GATCAGCCAGAGCGGATCGGTCTTCGAATAGAGCTGCGTCACCTGCGCGCTGTTGAGATAAAGCGCAAACACCAGCACGGAGATCAGGCCGCTCGACGTGCCCAGGCTCAGGAGGACTTCGCGGTCGCCGGTGCGGTAGCTGCGGCCGCCGGGTGCCTCCTCATCATTCGAGACCGCGCGCGTCAGATCTGCGTAACGCTTCGCCAGCGCCAGGCTGATGAACAGGAAACTCGAAAACGCCAGCAGCCACCGCGAGACGACGATGCCGGTTGCCGCGCCGCCGATGAGCACCCGCAGCGAGTAGAACGTCGCCAGCAGAATCACGTCCGCGAGCATGACGCGCTTCACCACCAGTGTGTAGAGCGTTGAGAGGAGGAGATAGAGAACGATGCCGAAGGCCGCCTCGCGATTGATCGATGCCGCGATGGCCAGACTGCCAGCCACGGCGAACGGCACGATCAACAGGGCCGCGCGCGCCGAGATCTCGTTCGCGCTGATCGGGCGATTGCGTTTGCTGCGATGCAGCCGGTCGTGCTTCGCGTCGATCACGTCATTGATGATGTAGGTGGCCGACGACGCGAAGCAGAAGCTGACGAAGATCAGCAGCGCATTCACGACGCGGCTCATGTCGTTGACGTCGTGCGCCATCAGAAGCGGCACGAACACGAGCAGGTTCTTCGTCCAGTGATGGACGCGAAGGACGCGAAGCAGAACCCGCGGGCTCACGCGGACACCTTATGTGACTGCCTTTCGGGCGTCCAGTTCAATTCGCGGGCCGTTTGCGTCGTATAGACTCCGCGCATCGATGCTGCCCGACGAAAATGCGAAGGCGTGGCGCTTCGCCCGATACGCCATCATCGCCATCTGGATCGCCGCGATGGCGCGGCTTTTCATCGCCGACGTCTGGGATGAGACAAACGCGCTCGTCGTCTTCGGGCGCGGCAGCGGACAGAGCGCGATGCAGCTCATCCGCGTCATTCTGAAAACGCCGCTACCGTTCTGGCGTCCGATTCCGACCATCCTCGTCGCGCTGGCTATTCATTGGATTCCGGACCCCGAGGTGACGTGGAGACTGCTGCGGGGAGTCAATGTTGTGATCGTCCTCGCCGCGCTCTGGCTGTTTCTGAAAACGCTCGATGCCTGGGACGGCCGCTCCGAACGCCGCAACACTTTCTTCACGCTCGCCTACCTCTTCTCCGGCGGCGCGATCATCGTCGCCACCTGGTTCGCGAACATCTTCGACGCCGCGGTGATGCTGCTCGTCGCCTGGGGATTGCTGCTGGTGACGCGCAACAAATTCGTGAGCGCGGGGCTGCTCTTCGGCGTGGCCTTCTTCTTTAAGGAGACCGCAGCGATGACGCTGCCGTTGCTGGTGCTGCTCATCGCCGTCGATCGCGTCAAGATTCGCGACGCCGTCAAAGTAGCCATCCCCACGATCGCCCTCGGCGTCATTTACTTCATCCTGCGCAGCCTAGTCGTTCCGTTCGGCTCTGCGGCCGACACGCACCAGTTTCATGCCGCGACGATCCTTCCGACAGTCATGGGACTGATCGAGAGCTACTGGCGCGAGAGCCTCTGGGGCCACGCCACGATTCTCGGCTACGTTTTCTTCCTCTTCTCGCTCGGCGCCATGCGCGGTTGGCGCTCCCGTGTTGTCTTCGCCGGGTTTGTGGCGTTCGCCGCGCTCATCTACATGGAGATGTTCACCACCTACCAGGGCAACGCGCTCATTCACTACCTGATGTTCATCCCGCGGCTGTATTTCATCCCAGTGGTCTTGTCGCTCTTCGTGTTCGCCGTCGACCGCCGCTGGTGGGGCGTGGCGATCCTGGCGATCCCGCTACTCGCCGGTGCCGTCGGAACGTACATGCGCTACGAGCGTTTTCAGCGCAGCTACCGCAATCTCTATCGTTACGCCCGAACAGCCCCGAAGCCGCTCCGCATCGACTACGCGATGAAGCCTCTGCACGACCCCGCCCGCGGAATCGAGATCGGCGACTTCCCCGACGCACACGTACGGATCGATCCCGTGAACGGCTTGCTGGTGAAGAGATAAGTTCGCGCGGGTGCCCTGGGAGTTTGCGCGGCGGAAACTACGAGGCCGTACTTCACCGCAAGCAAGACGTCGATGGATTTCGACCTCCGCCCTGACCGCACTCGGGCGAGGACGCCCGAGTGCCCGCGGTCGAGACGACCGCACTCCTTTCGAAGCGCTGAGGAGTGCGGGCGTCTCGCCTGCGGCCATCGAGGCGTCCCGCCTCGGTGGTTGGATACGGCCCTGATAGCTCTCAGAGATCAGGATCAGAGATCAGGAGATCAGAGGCATCAGAGACAAGAGATCAGGGTGGCGTCTCCCACCTGATCTCTGATCTCTTGTCTCCTGTCTCTGCCTCTCTCAGTTAAACTTCCCTCGTGACAACTCCAGATCAGACCGAGACCGTCCGGACGCAGTTCACGCGCGAGAGCATCGTCGATGACTACCGCATCGCGTTTCGCTCGCGCCAGGCCAGCCTCATCGGCCGCCGCGAGGTGCTGACCGGCAAGGCGAAGTTCGGCATCTTCGGTGACGGCAAAGAGGTCGCGCAACTGGCCATGGCCCGCGCGTTCCGCAAAGGCGACTGGCGCAGCGGCTACTATCGCGATCAGACCTTCATCTTTGCCTCGGGGATCGGGACCCTCGACGAGTTTTTCGCGCAGTTGTATGCACACGCCGACACCGGCCACGATCCCTGGTCCGCCGGCCGGTCGATGAACTGCCACTTCGGTTCGCGGATCCTGAACGACGACGGCTCCTTCCGCAATCAGACCGACGCCTACAACACCTCGGCGGACGTTTCGCCGACCGGCTCGCAGATGCCGCGCCTCGTCGGGCTCGCTTATGCCTCGAAGCTCTATCGCGAGCTCGAGGAGTTGAAGGCGATGACGCAGTTCTCGCGCAACGGCGATGAGATCGCCTGGGGCACCATCGGCAATGCAAGTTGCGCCGAGGGGATGTTCTGGGAGTCGGTCAACGCGGCGGGCGTCCTGCAG
>DATLVW010000556.1:0-4138 GCA_035577085.1 Thermoanaerobaculia bacterium | reverse complement strand
CGCGCGAGCTGCAGCCGGCACAACTCTCCGCCGATGCGACAACGATGCAGCCCGGCCACTCGCCGCTCACACTCTCCGGCATGATCGTCGGCACTCCGCGCTACATGGCGCCCGAACAAATCCTCGGCGCGCCGGTCGACGGCCGCACCGATCTCTTCTCCGCCGCGACCTTGCTGTACGAGATGGTTGCCGGCGCGCCGCCGTTCGCGAACCAGAATCCGATGCAACTCTTCCACGCGCTCGTTTATGAAAACGCGCCGAACCTCGCCGGCTCCGCTGCGATCTCCGCCGTGAATCGCGTGATTCATCGCGCCATGGCCAAGAAGCCGGTGGATCGATACCAATCCGCCGATGCCATGGCCCAGGATCTTCGCGAGACGACCCTGATCTCAGACGCCGCGGCGCCCATCGTCGCGCACAAAGTCACGCGGCTCATCGTCCTTCCCTTCCGCATGCTTCGCGCCGATGCGGAGATCGACTTCCTCGCGCACGCCATGCCGGAAGCGATCACCACGTCGCTGGCCGCAATCCGCTCGCTCATCATCCGCTCGCCGATGGCCGCGGCGAAGTTTGCGTCCGAGGCGATCGACCTCAAGCGGCTGGCCACCGAGGCCGACGTCGACGTCGTCGTCACAGGCACGCTCCTTCGCGCCGGCGAACAGATTCGTGTCACCGCGCAGCTCGTCGAAGTACCCGGAGGAACGGTGCTGTCGTCGGTATCGTCGCAGGCAACGATGTCCGGCATCTTCGAGCTGCAGGATTTGCTGACGCAGCGGATCATCGACTCACTGGAGCTGCCGCGCGTGGAGCAGTCATCGGGCGCGATGCGCCGCGACGTTCCCGCCACACCGCTCGCGCACGAGTTCTACCTGCGCGCCGGACAGCAGGGGGAGTCGCCCAGTGCGTGGCTGATCGCTCGCGATCTCTACACCCGATCCGTCGAAGAAGATCCGCACTACGCGCCAGCCTGGGCGCGCCTTGCACGCATCTACTTGCTCATCGGCAAGTACTGCAACGACAGCGTCACAAACTACGCGCTCGCGGAGTCGGCGGCAAAGCACGCGTTGGAGATCAATCCCGAGCTGCCGATTGCACATCAGGCATACGCGCATCTGGAAGTGTCGACGGGGCGCTCGCGCGATGCGATGCTGCGTCTCCTCGACCGTGTCGCACGCGGCAGCAACGACCCGAATGTTTTCGCGGGACTGGTGACGGCGCTGCGCTTCTGCGGACTTCTCGAGGAGTCGTGCGCGGCCCACGAACAGGCCCGCCAGCTCGATCCGACCATCTCCACGAGCGCCGCGCATTCCTACTGGATGATCGGTCGATACGAAGAGGCGCTCGCAGCGGTCGACGTCGCTCGCGACTTTGGCGACGCCGCGTTCATCTACGAGTCGATGGGCAGACTCGACGATGCGTTGGCCGTGTTCGACGATCGCATCCAGCGTCTCCAGACAGCGGGCGGCGCCGGCACGTCATCACTGAATTTTCGCGTATTCGAAACCTTCCGCTCTGCGCTCCTCGGCAAGCCCGACGCTCTCGATCTGTTCGATCAGTTCGTCAAGTTCCCCGATCCCGAGGGGCTCTATTACATGGGCCGCGGTTACGCCCGCGTGGGAGGGCTCGATCAAGCTCTGACGATGCTCGATCTCGCCGAGCGCGGCGGATTCTTCTGCTACCCGTTCTTCATGCGCGACCCCTGGATCGATCCGCTGCGCGGCGACGCCCGACTCAACGAGATCCTCCATCGCGCCGAGGCGAAATGGCGCGACGCAAAGACAGCATTCGAGAATCACCCTGGAAGCCGCGTGTTGACGATCGGCGCGAAGTGATCAACCGAGGGGTCGCACCGCGGACGATCAGTTCTCCTTCTTTGTCTTCGGCTTGGCCTGCGTGGGGAGCTGGATGAAAGAGCCGTCGGCGTAAATCAGATCGTCTTCGAGGCGATCGCTGTAACGCATCGTGATCGTTTCGCCCGGCTTGGCCGGTGTGATCCGCCGGCTGTCCCACTCGAAGTTCGAGTCAGCGCCGCTGCTGATGATTCGATAGTGATGCCGATCCTCGGAGACAACGTACGCATACGGGTTTCCCCACATATCCTTCTCGGGAAATCTGGTCAGGTATGCATGGTCGCCCTGGAGCACGGCTTTCAACCCTGCGTAGTCGCCTGCCGGGTAGGTTCCATCTTCCTGGTCCGTCTGATACGCCTCGATTGCGGTGGCAACCGTTCGCATATCGATCATCGTCCTTCGCCACGGCCGTTTCATTTCCTGCTCTGCGGTGACTTCGGCCATGAGCGCCTCGATCTTCGGCGACACGTTGTCAATCCCGGCCTGCATTCCCTCGGCGATCAACTGTGGCATAACCTGGATCGACTTCTGGCCGGTGGGAGTCGCGTAGAAGGCATTGAGGTCGGCAAGCTCGCTCTCCGTGAAGTGTCTCGCGTAAATCCGAACTTGCGCCTCGCGCAACAGACCGGCAATGTCGAGCTTGCGAGCGCGCTCCCGGAAGGCGGCGAAAAGGTCCTTCGCTTCGGCGATGTCATCAGCATCCTTGCCGGGACCCCCGGCAGCGCCAACGACCTGCTTCTCGATCTGCGCGAACATCGCGTCCATCATCGCGCTGCTGTTGCCGCCAACGTTCATCGCGACGAGCAGCTTCTCGGCCAACTCCCTTTGCCGCACCGATGGATTCGGCTCAGCGGCAGTCACCGGCAAAGCAACAGCGACGAGGATCGCGATGAGCAGCAAACGACGCATGGTGAGTCTCCTGGATCACTTTTCGGCTTGGATAACCAACGAAGGAACCCCAAGCCGCGGTGCCTGAATGATACCCGCGATTCCATGCTTCCCGAGCCGGCCCAACGTGATCAGGTCAGACGCTGACGACCGGGGTCGCGCCTATTTGACGACGAGATCGTGCAACCGCTGTTCGACGTTTTCGGGAACAGCCACGCTGACGAACCAGGAGCTCGGGTAGAGGTAATCCTCGCCGGATTCGTCGATCACGCGCACGTGGTTTCGCGAGGCCGCCGTCGCATCTTCGAGAATCTCGTACACCTTCCGAAGCTCGAGCGTGCCGGCGTATTCGCCGTTGTCGATGCAGATTGCGAAATGCTTTGTCTCGTTCATTGGCCAACTGAGATATCGCTTGAACGAAGTTTAGCAGGCACGCGCCCCTCATCCGGCCTTCGGCCACCTTCTCCCCATCTGAAAAGCGATGGGGAGAAGGCGCTCGAATTTAGTGAGCTGCCATCAATCGACTTGAGAGAGACAGAGACAGACAAAGACACAGACACGCACCGAGGTCCTCTCAAACGCTCTCGCGCCAACCTCCAATCGAGCGCCTTCTCCCCTCGTGCTTTTCGAGGGGAGAAGGTGCCGAAGGCGGATGAGGGGTGTCGTGCAATCAGCCGGAAACGTCGCCACGATACGATCGGGCTGCACGCCACCTACTTCTGTATCGCATACGAAACCTTGAAGAACAGCGACCGATCGAGCTTCACGAGATCGTTGCTCGGTGTGATCGTCCGGTCGTCGCCGTATCCGAGGAAGAGGACGGTTTGCCAGTTGATCTTGTAGCTGTAGAGGACGGATCCGAGGAATGAGCCACTGTGCGGCGAGACTGGGAAACCGTAGAGCGATGGGTTGCGGTTCGTCGTGACGTACTGGCCGATGATCCGCACGAGCGCCTTCGAGGAAAAGCTGTACGTCGTTTTGAGATATTCAACGTCGGCGGTGTAGAGCCGGCCGTTGTTGATGTTGAGCCATTCGTGGCTGATGTTCGGCTCGAAGGTGAGCCGGTCGAGCGGGCGAACCGTCGCGGCAAGGCCGAGGGATGAGCCCTTCCCTACCCGGCCGTTGGCGAAATCGATCATGTCGCCGGCGCGGCCGTTGAACGTGATCCGCGGAAAGCGCCGCGACGGATCGAGCTGCACGAACCAGTTGAGATACGTCTCTTCCAGCAGATCGCTGCCCACGCGCGTTTGATTCTTGAAGAGCAGGACGGCGTTCGCCTGGAGGTTCTTCGCGCCGAGCACAAAAATGCCGGGCGAGAGGCGGCGATAGATGACGTTGCCATCGAGGTCGGTCTGCCGATCGACGAAGATATTCGGGCGGATGTAACGGAGGAGGCTGTG
>DATLVW010000555.1:0-2892 GCA_035577085.1 Thermoanaerobaculia bacterium | reverse complement strand
TCGTGTGCGGGACCAGAATCAGGAGCTCGCTACGAAACGCCAGACGGCGCACCATCGGTGCGTTGTCGACGATGCTCGTCGTCGATCGGACGATGCCTTCATTCAGTCCAAGCCATGGCAACAGGCCGGCGATCAGGAATTCGATGTAGTGGCCGTTCCCCGCGGCCGGACCGCGGCTGAACATGTACGTGAAAACAAACCAATAAAGGATGACGAGGCTCAGGGGCTGGAGGACAGCCCAGAGGATGCCGAGGACCGAACCTGAGAACCGCGCGTGAAAGTCTCTTTTGACAAGCTCGCGGAGGAGGTGGGCGTTCTTGAACGTTTTCGGGTCCTCTGGACTTGACAGCCGGGCGGTAAGCCCGTAGATTGGCTTAGAGTTTATGGTCTCAGCAGCATAGAAGTCAACGAAACTCCAATGAATAAGCCAGCCCAGCTCGAGCTTGTCGGCCGCAAAATCAGGCAGCTCCGGCGTCAGCGTAAGTTGACGCAGGTAGAGCTTGCCGATCGTATCGGCGTGCACCAATCCGATCTCTCGCGGATGGAGCAGGGAGAGTACAAAGTCGGCCTCGACACCCTGCTGAAGATCCTCGGAACATTTGACCTGAGTATCGGCGACTTCTTCGACGAAGGGGCACGGACCGAGACCGTGGTTCAGAAGTACCGCAGCCTCAGCCCGACAGCGCAGAAGGAAGTGGAGAGCTTCATCGAGTTCAAGCGGGCCCAGGAAGAAGACGGCTCGTGGGATTCAGACGGTGGGGAGAGCGAGGGTGACGATGTCTGACCTGAACAGCCGCATCGAGGAACTACGCCAGGACGCCCTGGCGAAGGTTCGTTCGGAAGAATATGACGAGGCGCTAGCGCTATACGACGAGGCGCTCACGCTTGCCACGGATGAAGAAGTCTGCGAGCTCATCACGATCAACAAAGGTCACGCTCTGATCGCGGCCGAGCGCACCGGCCCGGAAGTGAAAGCCCTTCCGATGATCTTGATGCGCCGCCGCAACGCACACCACACATTCCTGGCGTCGTACGCGTTGCTGTACACGCATCGGCTGACAAACGAGTTAAAGCGCGCCATCTTCTACGGGCAAATCGCGCTCGATGCGGCAAATCAAGCCGATCAGACTTTCTGGAAGCTGGCCGCGCTCAACGAGCTCGGCATCGTCTACGAGAGCGACTCGCAGTTCGGGAAGGCGATTGAGCACTTCGAGCAGGCCCTGACGCTGATCGCAACCCTCGATGATGCATCGCAGCAGCAGTTCTCGCGGGTCGCTATCTGCCAGAACCTCGGTTCCAGCCGTGTGATCATCGGCGACACGGTCGAAGGCATTCGAATGATCGAGAGCATCATCGATCAAGTCCAGGTCCGGAGCACGCTCTCCGATTCGTACATCGACCTCTGCTACGGCTATCTCGACTTGGAGGACTACGCAAAGGCACGTCACCTCGGTGAGACCGGCCTCGAGCTCGCGTGCGAGCCCCGTCAAGTCCGAAACGCGCATTACCTCCTCGGCGAAGCCGCCTACAAGATGGGTGACGTCGACGCGGCGGAGCAGCACTTCGAACATCTCGCCCGCTTCTACCCGCAATTCCGCCATCTGAAGAGTCTTCTGTTTGCGATCGATCTTCGGTCGATGCTCAACCTAAAACTATGAAACGTCTCCTGGTCTCGCTCGCCCTCGCATTCTTCGCCACCGCCGCCTTCGCGCAGGCTGCAGACCATGATGTGCTCGTCACACTCGACGGGACCGTGTACACCATCGAGCAACAGTTTCCCTCGGCATCATCGGGTATCGCGGCAACGAATTTCCTGGATCTGTCGATTCAAAACGGCTCAGCAACGCAGCACACGCTGGTCCCCGAGTCGTTGTCGGCCGGTTACCACTTCGGCGGCGCTCTCGCCTATGACGCGGATTCAAAGACCCTCTTCGTTCTCTGGATTCACATGCCCAGCGGCATGTCGAGTGAACTGCTTCTCGCCTCCTACCGGGACGGCAAGTGGCAACCTGCGGTTTCGATCGACGATCAGGGTTACAACGCTCGCAAGAATCTACGCCTCGGCATCACCCGCCGCGTCTCGCAACTTCAGAAGGATGGCTCGTACGCCGACGTGCCGGCACTCCTGCTCCACGCGGTCTGGTGGGAAGAGACCGGGCACGGCGAAGAAGCGCGCTATGCGATGCTGCCCATCGACAATGGTGCTCTCTCTCCATCAGCCATCGAAGTTCATTCGCTCGAAGAATTCGTTTCCACAACCAATGAGCCGTTCAACGCAGTCGCTGCAAACTTCAACGCGGAAATCCTCCGCCATCCCGCCATCGTCAGCTCGCCGATGCAGAGCGAGGTCGATGTCGTCTTCGGTGACACGAAGACCAACACGATCCACGGTGTAACGCTCCATCCAATCGCTGATACGCGGGTGCACATTCCGGTTGGAATCGGCGGTGGCGGACCTGGCGTTGGCAAGCCTATGAGCCTCGCGGCGCCACCCAGCTTCAGCTCCAACTGGAAAGGACCAATCAGCGTCATCGAGCGCGGCGACCGTCTCGCGTTCGCCAACGCCGGAGAAACGTCGCTCAACTACATCACCTACGCGAACGGGACGTGGAGCGACGTCAAGTCGATCGCTATCGATAGCCGGTTCCCGGTCGAAGCAGCCCTGGCGGCGGTCGACAAGATGGTCAGCACGCAGTAGTAATCCTCCCTAACGAGCCATGATGCGAAGAGCCGGCGATGTTCGCCGGCTCTTTTTGTTTTCGGCTGTCCCGAGAGATGCGAGCAAGCTTCAACGGCGCGGGACCGTGTCGCAGAGACCAGGCGCGGCGCCGACAGTCCTCGCAGCATCCATTCGACGCTTCTCAGACGCCGGAGCAGCGTTCCGGCACCGCC
>DATLVW010000554.1:0-5350 GCA_035577085.1 Thermoanaerobaculia bacterium | reverse complement strand
CGGAAGGGAGCTTCACCACGCCAATCCATCCGGTGCCGTTGCTGCACCAGCTCGATCGAACCGTAGAAGTGTCCGCCGTGCCTGGGAACTCGCGGCCGTCGAGAAGTCTGTCGAGTTCCGCTTGGCCGATCTCCTGATTTGGCTCAATCGTCGCCGAGCAGTCAGTGTGGCTGTAGAAATAGATCTGGAGGAACTGCTTGGTCTGTGGTCTGTCAGCGAGGGACTGGGCTTGACGGTTCTCGGTCTCCGTTTGGGCCTCTTCTTCCATCCTGGCATGAGCCCGGTAGTAATGGACTCCCAACACGATGAGCGCAAGGATCACCACTGCTGCTACCAACGCCCTTACATCCTGGTTTTTCTCCATGGAACTCCTCCATCATTGTTGTTGTGCTTTTCAAGTAGGCCTGACTCTCAGGCGGTTCTTGATTGGCTAGCTATAACCCTCACAGCTCCTGGAGTACCCATTCTCCTTGTTGAGATCGTCTTGCGCGTGCGAATCGCGAACGCCCTTTAGAGGAATTGGAGTGCGGGGAGTGCTTAGCGACACGGCACCATGGCCATTGAAAGCACCCAGTATTCGCCGAACGCATCACATGCGGCGCGAACGCAGGCGACCACGGCAGTCGCGATGCCCGCTTGTTAGGAGCGTGGGTAGGTCTAGAGGGAAACGCGCGTTGGTGTCGGGCGCGATTCGGGCCTTTGGCCGAGCGCTTCAACTGCAACGTGCAAGAGCGCCCAGGCAGAGCCGTCAGGGTTATAGCTAGCAGCTTTTCAAGGTACGCCTAATATTAGCATAACGGTATACTTCTGTCAAGTACGACGTGCAATGCCATGTGCGACCTATAATCGGCGCTACTTTCCCTTTCCGCGGTTTGAACTCCGGCGAGTGGGTGCGTGACGCTTCTTAGTGGCGACTTCCCTATAGACCGATCCGAGCGTGGCGGAAGGGAGCATCGTTTCGGGCTCGTGTTTCGAGCTTCCGGTTCCTGTTGCCACATGCACGTGCTTGCCCTTGGCCGCCGCATACTTGATCGCGCACGCAAACAAGAAGAGCTCATCGGTCGAATTGCCGAAGGAGGCTTCATGGAGCACGATGGACTCGCCGTCATCGGCGTCGCAGGCCTGCTGCCAGGCCGGCAGGTGTTGAGAGATTAGCGTTCGCAGTTCCGCCCCCGAAAGGGGTTTCGCGGAGTGGGTGGGGAGGGTTTTAGGCACGAGAGGAAGGAGTGTTTATCTGTATGAACACTCCGTAATCATAGAAGCGCGGGAGGGCGGCGTCAAAGGAGAGAGCAGAATGGGGCAGCGCCGTTGGAGACTCGGTTGCAGAGCACCATTGCCAGGCGTCCGGCGCGCGAATTGAGATTCTCACGAGCAACTGCAACCGTACGTGGCTTGCCGAGGAATTGACGATTTCAAACGAACGTTCGTCCGATGAGACACCGTGTTGCTTTCTCATTCGAGTACGCCGTCGTGGCAATAACCCAGAGTAAATAGCAGATCCGCTGCGAGTGCCGAGCAAGTTCACCGATGCCGTCGCGATCCACTAGACACAATCTCCCGTCGGCCCGCACGATTGTCGTCCTTGTCGTAGCGCTGTTCGCGGTAATGGCGGCGATGCCGTTTCTCGGTGCGGACTGGATTCGCGACGATCGTGTTCGTGCGTGGGTCGAAGTCGCTGGATTCGTTTTGGGTGTTCTTGGTTTTGCAATTGCGCTAATGCACGTAAGACACCTGGAGCGCGCGACGCAATCCATCTCTACCCGATTCCTTGGGCCATTTCCTCGATTCCTTCCGCAGCTGGTGCGTCTATTGTTGCGCGCCCAGGATGTCGAGATTCTCTGCGATTACGTCGCGTACGGCGCACTTGTTGCGCCAAAGCAGGCGAGGGAGTACGAGGCGGCGCTTAAGAATTCTACGGGCGCTCGGAAGAAGAACGTACGACTGACGGTCATGAATGATGAGCGATTGAGAACATACACGCCAAAGTTCGTTGCCGACGAGAAGCAGCCACGCGAAGTGCGTCCCGAGCGCCGTCTGGACGTTTCAAACTTCCTGCAATCTGTCGCCGGGATGCCGCGTGACGATGCTGCGCATGCGAACGTCGCGACATTCATCGAAGCGAGAATCGCAAACGAGCATGCCACCCTCGCGCGCCTCAAGGAAACGGTCCACGATCCACAGGCCTTGGATGACGAGTTCTCGGTCTATTACTGGATCTTCGACCAAGAGCGGGCGATCTTCTCGTTTCCGGCATTGTCTCGGGACGCCATTGAATACGGGTTCGAAACGTCAGACCAGGCGCTGATTGCTGCGCTGTCAGACCTAGGTCAGCGATTGCGAACCCCACGGCCCTGAATCTCGTGGACCGCTGCATAAAGTTTCCTTGGTGTACGTCAATCGTCGAGATGGTCGCGCAGTTCAACGTCGATATCTGATCGCGTAGCTTCGTGTTGATACGAGGAGGCAACTTGACGAAGCATTGCGGCCGTTCGGGGCCATTTGTTGTTTACGAGGTTCGCCCAACGTTCATATTCGTCAACGAGTTGGCGCTCTTGCTCTCCGCCTTCATCGAGATTCTTAGTGACCACGCCGCGATTGTTGTAGATGCGCATCGAGATACCTCGCTCGATTTCTGTGCTCCCGAGGTCCTCAATCACATCCCGAATAGCGGGGTGGGGCCAAGCGCCGTCGTCACCGGTAGGTGACGCGGCAAAGAGTTGGCCGATGAGACGGTCGCCAACCGCCGCGCGATTCTTCTCCGCGAGCAGTCGTCGTGCTTCGCGGAGCCATTCGCCTAGCTCAAGCGCATCGATCGTGTTGCCCTGTCGACCAGGAATCGTGTGCCACGTGTCGAGAACGTCGTAGGCGACGCGCGCTTGCATCGAGTCTTGTTCGGAAAGGTCCCTTGGTTCCTCGCCCTTGCCACGGTAGACTATGGATGCGATCTCGACAAAGAACGCTGGATCACGAGCGAGTTCGTCGTGAAGCAGCCGGGGATGGTGATGGTCTCGAATGGCAGGCATGAACGCCCATTCGAGCGACGCGATGCGACTGCGGTCAATATCGCCGGGTGAGTCAACGAGCTTATCGAGCAATTCGCCTACGTCGTAGCCGAGGCTCTGATCCAACGGGTCGATGTCACTCGGCTTGGCATGAATGGCAGCCTCGAGGACATCGGCGATGAGCACTGCGGGAGGCAGTTCTTTCTTGTTTAGATGAAACCGCGCTGCGACAAAATCGAGCGCGGCGTAGGGGCGCCCATGCTTCAGCAATCGCCGCGCGCCGTACTCGCCAAGCCCATCAGGTATACCGAAGGCGTACATGCGTTTCCAGTACGCATCCTGAGTCTCTTCATCGGCCGCGTCTACGAGATCGAACGTGTACGGCTCATACGGTAAGCAGTCAATGAGTTCTGCGCGCTGATTCGGCCGCATGGATTCGCCACGCCTGCGTAGGAGGTCTTCGGCCCATTCATGTCCGAACTTGCGGACCGATGCCCAAGCGAAGCCGCGAGCGAAACCGCGCTCGAAAAGCGTAGGCGAGGCAAGGTAGCGGGCGAGAAGTTCTTCCGTGATGGCATCCGACTGAGGAAGGCCGCTGAGCGCAATGCCCACGTGATTTGGTTGCTCGACGACGCTTGCAAAGTGCATCAGAGCGTCAATACCGCCTTCAGCGAAGATGGTGGCGACGGCGTCGCGCCGATGGTCACTCAGAACCTTCTCGTGTGCGTCCCAATCGGGCTCGCGGCCGTCGAGGAGAGCGGGATGGTTGCCGAAGAGCCATGCGAAACGCTCTTCGACATCGGTGGGCGTGAAGCGGGTATGAAGCTCTGCGAGGCGGTCGATGCGATCGGTCGGCATTGACCAGTTGGCATCCGGATGGCTGCGGTGCCGGGAAATGATCTTCCGCAACACATGCCAAATCGCTACGCACGCGCCGGGCGCCAGTGCCGAGAGATCCAAGGCGGCCAGGCCATCGAGCACAGCCTTCTCATCTTCTTGCGGCAGGCGGGAAATATGCTCGATGAGATCGCACCAGCGCGCGCCATCGCTGTCGACATCATGGAGCATCCGCCGGGCGATCTCGTGGACGCCGCGAGCATACTCGGCATGCGTCACCGGAGTTTCTTCCTGTCCCCAGGTACGCCAGGTCGCGGGCTGATGATTCATGACCATGTCGTGGGGTTGGGGAAGAAGTCTGTTCATCAAGCGCCAAGCTTCGGTTGGAACGCGTTCGCGCAACGTATCGAGTACGCGCAGTCGCGCTTCGAGATCAGCGTTCGTTTGCGGATGCCAGAGCAGAAATAGCTGGCGAAGACTTGCCGCAGGTCGATTTGCCAGTTTCCCTCCTGGATCGAGGACGGCCAGACGGCCGATCGCAACCGCAGCGCGCGGGAGGTATTCTGGTGACCATCCGACCCGCTCCAACGCCCATAGAAGGCCGGTGTGCGGCGACGACGACGTGAAAGCATCAGCGCCCTCTCGAAACATCTCGCGTAGTACGGGCGCATCTCCCCGCACTCCGGTATCAACCGCGGCGAGAAATTGGTCCGGAGCCGCTTCTGCGAGAAGCGGCAAGAGGTGAGACAGACTCGCCCAAAGCCGCCAGTCTGCGTTCGCGTTTTCAAGGAGACGCGCAACCGCAGAGTGGGCTACAGCTTCCGCCGATTCGCCTGCGGTCGGCGTGGTGAGCGCGCCATCAGTTCCAAGAAGGGCGAGAGTATCAGCCAGACCGTGACGCAGCGCATCCGAGTACAAAGGTGCATGCCCGATGGCGCGCGCCATCCATTGCTTGTCTTCAGGGAGATCGAACCGCGGATCAACAGTGCCTAAAACCGTTGTTACTACTTCGGTCAGACGACGAAGATCTTCACGAGTTATCAGCCGGTGGAGGAGCGGCCAAGCATCCTCCTTCGCGACGATAAACCAAAAGTTTCCGACATGGCGAACCGGCGCGTCCGATTCGTGGGACCAGCGGACCAGATGTTCTTCAAGAGCTGGGTAGCTCATGCCGGCAAGTTTGCTGACCATCGCTTGGTCAGCTTCTTTCGTTTCGTCCCATTTGCCAGCGAGCAACGGCGCGATGAGAACCCGACCAGCGGCGGGTTGCGCCCAAGCGGGCGTTTCAAGTTCAGGTGCAAGCGCTATGCGGCGGCGAAATGCTGTCACGCTGCGCCGTGCAAGGCTGGCGAGGTCACGCGCTCGCCGCTCGGCGGTGCGATCGGAACGGCCTTCTCCTTCGCGGTCATCCGCTCGCGTAGGAGTCAGTCCGCTGATCATGGACAGCAACTCCGCTTCAGCGGTCTTTCTCTGAATCGGCCCGAGCACGACCGTTTTCTGGGATGCTGAAT
>DATLVW010000553.1:0-7086 GCA_035577085.1 Thermoanaerobaculia bacterium | reverse complement strand
CCTGGACGTTGCTGGCGATGTTGCCGTGGGTGAGCATGGCTCCCTTCGGATTGCCTGTGGTACCCGAGGTGTAAACGAGAGTCGCCACGTCGCTGGTCTTCGCTCGTCCGCGAACGTCGTCGAAACGGGCACGGGCGGCAGCGTCGTCGCCTTTACGACCACTCTCGACGACTTGCGCGAAGCTGAGCACACCTGCCGGCAGGGTCGGGGGCGGATCGCAAACGATCACGTTGTGAACGTGTGGGCAATGATCGCGGACCCCCGCGACCTTCTTCATCTGCTCTTCGGTCGAGCAGATGACGGCGACGGCGCCGGAGTCATTGAGGATGTACTCGACCTGCCAGCCGAGCAGCGTCGGGTAGATAGGAACGCAGATCGCGGCGCTGCCGAGGATGGCGAAGTCCGCCATGGCCCACTCCGGACGATTCTCGGAGAGGATGGCCACGCGATCGCCTTCCTTTAGCCCGAGCAGATGCAATCCGGTGGCGAAATAACGAACCGTGTCGCGGAGCTCATCCACGCCGGTGTCGACCCATTTTCCGTCGCGTTTGAACTTCATCGCGGCCGCACGGGGCAACGTGCAAGTGACGGTGTAGATGTCGTTGAGAGTCTGGATCTCCATCCGCGTGGGCCCCCTGTCTTGTGGACTAGGCGCGGATCATAGCAGCCGCTCGCGGCCGGCGGTGTTCCACGGTTCAGCCCCGTTTCATCAGGCTACCTTCATCCATCGCCACAGCTCCGGAATCGTCGGCCGCTTGCCGTACGAGAGGATGCCCACGCGGAAGATTTTCGCCGTCACGTAAAAGAATGCGAAGATCGTCACGATGGAGACGGCGATCGAAACAACCACGTGCCAGACCGGCGGTTCCGAAACGAGCGTCCGCACGAACATAGTCATCGGCCCGTAGACAGGCATGAGCGAGAGCACGACGGCGAAGGTGGAGTCGGGGTTGGTGATGATCGCAAACATCACGAACCACGGAAGCATCATCACCATCTGGATAGGGGCCACGAGCTGCTGGGCTTCCCGGTCGGTATTGCAAGCGGCGCCGGCGATGGCGTAAACGCAGACAAATGTGAGATAGCCGAGGATGAAGAAGAGCGCGAAGTAGACGAAGACCATCGGCCGGAGGAATTGCGTGACGTTGAAACCGGCAGCCATTGCGCTTGCCGCTCCGAACGTTCCCGCTGCGGCGATGGCGATGAGCCACACACTGACCTGCGTGAGCCCGACGCCAGCCACGCCGAGGATCTTGCCGGTCAGAAGCTCGCGCGGGGACATCGACGAGACGAGAACTTCGACGATGCGCTCGCTCTTTTCCTGCACGATGCCGCGCATCGTTTCGAGGCCGTAGATGAAGGAAGGGATGATGAGGAGTGCCGCGAAAATGAAGCCGATGATGAAGTTGGCTTCGCTACCTTTCTTTTGTTCGCCGCTCTTGGAAAGCTGCACGCTGCTTACCGGGACTTCGCGCGTGAGCGTGTCAACAATCGTTGGATCGATCCCCCGCCCGGTGAGGCGCTGTCGCTGGATTGCGCGGTTAGCGATCGATCCGAGTCGTTCCTGGGAGAACAGATCGGTCGAGGAGCGGCTGTAGAACGTCATCTTCGCGTCGTTGCCTTCGAAGGCATTTGCGGGAATGAGAAGGACTGCGTCGAGGCGGCCGTCGGAGCTCTTATCGACATTGAGGCGGTCGAGATAGGGTTTGGCAGCGGCGTCGAGATTGCTTTGCCCGTGGGCGTCGGCGTACTCGACATCGAGCGACTGAGGGAGCTCGGCGCGCCTGCCTCCGCCGAGCGCTTTCTTTGGATCGGGAACTTCGGGCGCGATGTGATGCACGAAGGCACTACGAAGTCCGCCGGTACCATCGACGACCGCAACCTTCTTGTCGCCGAGACCTTTGGAGATCAGGAGTCCGGGAAGGATGAAAAGTGCCGCCATTAGAACGGGGAAGAAGACCGTCATGAACATGAACATCTTCCGACGAACTGCCTGGAGGTACTCGCGCTTGATAACCGCGAACATCTTGTTCATCGAATGCCCTCCATGGTCTCGGCGCCGACCTGTTCGATGAAGATCTCTTCAAGCGATGGCGAGGCGATTTCGAACTTGCGTACTCGGAGGCGGCCGACGGTGGCTTCGAGCACGCGCTGCGGGTCGGCACCTTCCTTGAGGCTCAGCTCCGCCGCGTTGTTGACGATCATGGCGCGCCTGACCTCAGGAAGGTTTTCGAGAAAGGAGCCATCCCCTTCGTAGTCGATGTGCAAAGTGTTCTTCCCGAAGGAGCTGCGCACCGTGTCAATCGCGCCGGAGAGAACGACCTTCCCCTTGTGCACCAGGATGATCTCGTCTGCCATCCTCTCCGCCTCAGCCATCATGTGCGTGGAGAGCAGGATCGTACGGCCTTCGTCTTTCAGCTCGCGAAGAAGGTTGCGGACCAGAAGCATGTTGACGGGATCGAGGCCCGATTGGGGCTCGTCGAGAATGATGAGATCGGGATCGTGCAGAAGGGTTCCGATGAGCTGGACCTTTTGCTGGTTGCCCTTCGACAGCGTCTCCACCTTGGCGTCCCGCTTGTCCCAAAGCTCAAAGCGCTTGAGCCAGCTCTCCGCCGATTGCGCGACCGCAGTCCCACGGCAACCTTTGATCTCAGCGAGAAAGAGCAGGTGCTCCTTGACCTTCATCTGCCGGTAGAGGCCACGCTCTTCCGGAAGATAGCCGATGCGGTCGCGGGCATCACGTTCGCTGCCGAGCCACTCGATCGTTCCGGCATCGGGAAAAAAGACGCCGGTGATCATCCGGATCGTGGTCGTCTTTCCCGCGCCGTTCCGGCCGAGCAAACCGGTAATCGTCCCGCGCCGGACGGTGAACGAGACTCCGTCCACCGCCCGCACGGCGCCAAAAGTCTTCACGACATCCCGAACCGACAACACGACCGACATGAGCACACTCCACGGCTGACTGGGCCGGCGTATTGTATGGCGGGAGCCAGTAGCCCCGTCAGGGTTTGGGCCAGCCAGGCTCGTCAAGTGGACGCAGTATCCGGCCAATCTGCCTGACAATCTTGCCGATGCCGGCGAGAAAGCCGTCAGAACCACCGTCGCGACTTGGAGCGGCCGTGGCAATGCTACCGGTTAGTGCAACGACAAGTACAACAGTGGCAACCCGAACAGTAGATCGTGTAGACATATACCCTCCGCGAGCTCTGATGAACCCGGTTATTTTGGAGGGCGCCCCTATTAAGGAGTGTCTGGGCTGGGCTTTTCCCTACCCCCGATCCGTCGATTGGGGCAAAGATTCGTAGGGCCGAGCATGCAAGGAACGGCCACTTGCCTCGGAAAAGAACGCCACGCGAAGATCCGAGACAAGCGCGGCAGTGGCGTTTCCAACGACCGCAGCTTCACACAAATACGTGACTGCGGTCAGCGCGCCCTGGCTAGACGTGAGGTGCATTTTCTCGAAATACTTGATGGCCTGCTTGCAAGCGTCGGCGACTTCGCTGTTCCTTCCCGCAGCGAGAAGCAACTCGGCGATATCGAGTGCGATCACCGCGACATCATTGGTCATGCCAAGAACTTCGAACTCGTCACGAAGCTCGGTAAGAATTGCTAGAGCGGATTTGTATTGCTGTTGCTCAACAAGAATTCTCGCGAGCGTCCACCGCGTTTTGGCTCGGAATGAAATCATCCCAACGGTCTCGGCCGCACTTATCGCCTTCACAAAGCAATCGATCGCCGAGTCGATCTCGCCAAGTTCGCGGTGGCAGATCGCGGCATTCTGAAGAGCGGCGGCATAACATCGGGGAGTAACTGCTTTGTCATTCGCGATTTCCAGATGAACAGCGAGAGCTTCCCGGAAACGCTTGGTACTCGATAGCATAATGCCCAGAGCAAGGCTCGCAGAGTGGCACCTCTCGATATCGCCATACTGGCGAAAGAAAGCCACTGCCCCGGCGATGAGAGGCAGCGCTTCGTCGAAGCGCTCGAGAGCGCGATAGATCATTCCGCGCACCAGATTAAGCCGGCCGATTTCATGATTGGCAATCGGAAGTTGAGCAAACTGTAACTCTGCGGTCTTGAGAGCGCGCAACGCTTCGTGAAAAGCGCCCGTGTAGAGCAGCGCATACCCCCGCTCGTACCACGCGTTCCCGCGGAGCCGTACCACGCAATCCGATTCCGCTAACTGCTCGGCGACATCGATTGCCAGGCGCGTGATCTCGAGGGCATCCGGGGGCATCAGATCGATCGCGCGGTCCGTCGCCGCGATCAACTGTCGTACCAAGCCTGGTGTCCGCCACTCGGGGTGTGCGGCGAGGCTGGCGGCCCACGATTCGCGATCGCCCGCGAGCAGGAGGGTGACATACCCCTGCGCCGCCGCGTTCTCTTCTGCCATCGTCTGCTGCATTCCTCGCAGGAAAGCCAGCGTCTCCGGCTTTGCGGTGGTTGAGAATCTCTGCCGGTCCCATATTGCCGGCTTCTTCAAAAGAGCGGTCGTGTCGCGGATCGACTGGAGCGTTCGCTTGCAGAGCGAACAGGTGTCCAGATGCTTGTCACGCGCCGCGGCGTCGATCGGTTCGTCGAGAAATCCGGCGAGCACTTCTTCGTCGTAGTGCTGCTCGATCATCATCGTTTCACCGCCGTGATGCTGAAGTAGATCTCGCGGACACGTTTCAAACAGTTGTGGATCAGTTTCTCTGCGTACCTTGACGTCGTATCCTGCGCCCGCGCCACTTCATTCGCCGAGAGTCCCTGGTAGTAATGGAGGTAAAGCGTTTCGCGGCAGCGAGGCTGAAGGTAATCGAGTGCCTGCTGCATCGTGATCACTCTGGCGATCTCTTCGGCGATGTCGTCGGAGATTGGATCGGTGTGATCGTCGTAATTCTCGGGCAGGCTCTCCATGCGTCCCTGGACGCGCCAGTAGTGCCTGCTGGCGTTGCACATCGCCGCGACCAGCCACGATCTCACGTTCGAGATCTTCGTGGTCGTGGTCATGAACGAAAGAAACACTTCCTGGATGAGACCTTCCGCTTCCGACTCCGCGATGCGGAACTTCCGGCTGCCGATGTGCATCAGCAGCGTCCGGTGCCGCACGTAAAGCTCACCGATATCTTCCTGTGGTGGCTCCAGGACCGGCAGAGTCGGAGGTGGAACCTCTTCTCCTGCGGGGGCGGCCGGCGCAGCGGTTGGCATTTTCAGGATATTGGGATCGAACACAATCGCGTCCCTCTTCCCTCGTTAGAGGGGTTACTTCCCGACATCAAATTCCCTCGGACTTTTTTGGAGTCTGTACAGCATACCCGATGTAGTAGCGGAAAGGTGTCGGTAATTTTGGAAACGTCGGTTTTTTCATCGATTCCAGCCCCCACCCGTTCGGGTCGGTTCGAGTGATGCTATCCTCCGCCGTCGCAAACCGAGCCGACGGAAGGTACTCCATGAATTCTGAACAGGTCGCGAAGAATGTCGGCCAGATCTGGGACGACTCGATCGTTCCCACACTACAGCATTACATCCGCATCCCAAACCAGTCTCCCCTCTTCGATCCGGAGTGGAAGAAGAACGGTCACATGGACCGGGCCGTCGCGCTGGCCAGGGCCTGGGTCGAGTCGCTACAGATCCCCGGCCTTAGCATCGAGACCCATGAGCTCGACGGTCGCACGCCGCTGATCTTCATCGAAGTCGATGGCGACGACTCCTCGACCGTGCTGATGTACGGGCATCTCGACAAACAGCCGGCCATGGTCGGATGGAATGAGGGTCTGGGCCCGTGGACTCCCGTTCTCCGTGACGGAAAGCTTTTCGGCCGCGGCGGCGCGGACGACGGCTACGCCATCTTCGCCGCTGTCTCGGCGATCCAGGCGGTCAAGCAGCAGGGCGCGCCGCACTCGCGCATCGTCATCATCATCGAATGCTGCGAAGAAAGCGGCTCGGTCGATTTGCCCGCGTACATCGACCTGCTATCCGAAAAGATCGGCACGCCGCGCCTCGTCATCTGTCTGGACAGCGGTTGTGGCAACTACAGCCAGCTCTGGATGACGACTTCGTTACGCGGCTCGCTCGTCGGCAATCTCACGGTAGAAGTGCTCACCGAAGGGGTGCATTCTGGCGATGCCAGCGGGATCGTGCCTTCGAGTTTTCGCATCCTTCGCATCCTTCTGGACCGCATCGAAGACGCGGCCACCGGCCGGATCATCCCGGAATGGCTGCACGCCGAGGTTCCGGCCGACCGTCTCGCCGAAGCCACTGAAACCGCCCGAATCCTAGGCGATGAGATTCATGACAAGTTTCCGTTCCTTCCCGGCATGAAGCCAATGGGCAACGATCCGCTCGAGCTCCTGCTCAACAGGACGTGGCGGCCGATGCTCTCGTACACAGGCCAGGCGGGTCTTCCCGATCTCGTTCAGGGCGGCAACGTGCTTCGGCCGAAAACCTCGCTCAAGCTGTCCCTGCGCATCCCTCCGACGCTCGACGCCTCGAATCTCGACCGCAAGTTACAGGAGTTACTCGAAAGCAATCCTCCGTACGGCGCGCACGTGACCTTCGAACCGGAAAAGGGAGCCGGCGGATGGGAAGCGCCCAAGGTCGCCGCGTGGCTCGAGCAGTCGGTCGACTCCGCATCTCAGGCGTTCTTCGGAAAGCCAGCCACCACATGGGGCGAAGGCGGCTCGATTCCGTTCATGGGGATGCTGGGGCAGCGTTATCCAAACGCGCAGTTCCTGATTACCGGCGTGCTCGGCCCTCACAGCAATGCCCACGGGCCAAATGAATTCCTTCACATCAGCACTGGCAAGAATGTGACGGCATGCGTGGCACAGGTGATCGCGGACGAGCGAAACGCGAAGTAGCGATCGGCGCCGTCGTATAGTAGCGACCGCGTTGCGAAAGTCGCAGCGACGCCGCTAGCCGCGCGACCGCTACCCGTGCCCACCCGCGTACTTCTTCTCCCCTGCTTCGACGCGGATCGGTAGCCGGTTTTGCGGAGGTGGCAGCGGACACGTCGCGTAGGGCGTGAACGCGCAAGGCGGGTTGTACGCCTTGTTGAAATCGACGATCGTCTTCCCGCTCGCATCGGGGGGATGCGCGTAGAGG
>DATLVW010000552.1:0-10248 GCA_035577085.1 Thermoanaerobaculia bacterium | reverse complement strand
GGTCCCTCGACGGCGATATGACGAAACGGCAGCGGCGGCACGGCTGGAAGGATAAGGCAGAAGGCAGAAGGCAGAAGGACGAAGTTGGTTCGCCTCCGCGGCTTCGGTCCAAACTTCATCCTTCTGCTCTCTGCCTTCTGCCCTTCCGATCGTGATACAACCCGCCGCCGATGCTTTCGATTGAAACCTATACTCTCGACAACGGCCTCCGGGTCGTCCTCAACGAAGACCACTCCGCTCCGCTCGTCGCAGTCAACCTCTGGTACCACGTCGGCTCGAAGAACGAGCGTCCCGGGCGCACTGGGTTCGCGCACCTGTTCGAGCACATGCTTTTCTCCGGCTCGGAGCACGTCGGCAACAACGAGCACTTCCGGTACGTGCAGTCGATCGGCGGCGTGCTGAACGGCACGACGTTCTTCGACCGTACGAATTACTTCGAGACGCTGCCGTCGAACTACCTGGCCCTCGGTCTTTGGCTTGAGTCCGACCGGATGGGCTTCTTCCTTCCGGCTCTGACGCAGGAGAAGCTCGACATCCAGCGCGAGGTGGTGAAGGAAGAGCGCCGCCAGCGCTACGACAATGTGCCCTACGGCACGGCCTTCGAGCGCCTGCTCAATCTGGCGTACG
Source organism: Thermoanaerobaculia bacterium (assembly GCA_035577085.1). GTDB lineage: Bacteria > Acidobacteriota > Thermoanaerobaculia > Gp7-AA8 > Gp7-AA8 > JADGNZ01. Next base: position 9,621 of record DATLVW010000552.1, on the reverse strand, counting down.
ATCCCGATTACTCCTATCACTGGCCCACCATCGGCTCGATGGAAGACCTCGGCGCTGCATCGCTCGATGACATCCGCGAGTTTTTCAGCACCTGGTACCGTCCCGACAACGCCACGCTCACGCTGATCGGCGATTTCGTACCCGAAGAAGCGAAGGAGTTGGTCGAGCACTACTTTGGTTCGATTCCGGCGGGAGGGTCTTTTCCGAAGTTCGCACTGACGCGGAAGCCGCTGAACGGTGAGCGCCGCGAAACAGTTCCTTCGCCGGTGCAGCTACCCCGTGTCTACCGTCTCTATCACCTTCCGAAGATGGGTCACCCTGACTGGATCGCGGGCGATCTGTTGTCGTCGGTGCTCAGCGGCGACAAAGCCAGCCGGCTGGAGAAAGCTCTCGTCCTCGAGCAGCAGATCGCCACCGATGTCGCTGCGTACGTGCTCCCCACCGAGGCGACCGGCATCCTGATGATTCAGGCGACGGCGAACGACGACGTTCCAATCGAAGACGTCGAGCGCGCCATTGACGCCGAGATCGTGCGTGTCGTGTCGGACGGCATCACTGCCGATGAGCTGACGCGTGCGAAGAATCGCGCCGAGGTCGAGTACGCGCATCAGATCGAAAACTACGACTCGCGCGCCGATCTGATCGGGATGATGGCGACCTATTTTGATGATCCCTCGCTGGTTCACACGTGGCTCGATCCGTACCGCGCCGCAACCAGCGCTGACCTGCAGCGCGTGACGCGGGAGTACCTCGTGCCCGATAACCGCGTGACCAGCACGTTCGTCCCGGAGAACGCATGACGACGATCGACCGCACGACCGCGCCGCAGCCCGGCGCGCCGCGTCCGTACCATTTCCCTAACGTCGTCCGCCGCACTCTGGACAACGGCCTGCGCCTGCTGGTGACGGAGAATCACAATGCGCCGCTGGTCTCGATGCGCACGCTGGTGCGCTCGGGTGCCGACTACGACACACCCGAACTGGCAGGCCTGGCGTCCCTAACATCCGAGCTTCTCGATGAAGGCGCCGGTTCCCGTGACGCTGTCCGTCTCGCCGAGGACCTCGGCCTCCTCGGCGCGTCCCTCGGCAGCGGCGCCGACTGGGACGCGTCGTACGTCTCGGTCGATTCGCTCTCACGGACGTTCGATGAAGCGCTGGCCATCTTTGCCGATGTGAATCGCCGGCCGATCCTTCCAGAGTCGTCGCTGGATCGCGTGCGTAGTGAGCGGCTCATGGAGTTGCTCCAGCAGAAAGACGATCCCGGCGCGATCGCCGGCAAGCGCTTCTCGCACCTCATCTACGGCCGCGGCACGTACGGCAACACGGTCATCGGCAATCCCGAATCCGTCGCGAACATCAAAGTCGATGATGTTCGCCGCTACTACGCCACCCACTTCGTTCCGAACAACAGTTCGATCGTCGTAGCAGGAGACGTCGATGCCGAGAAGGCCCTGGGTGGATTGACACGCTTCTTCGCCGACTGGCCTGTAGTCGAAGTTCCCCCTCGGCCTAAGATCTCGCCGAAGGCGAACGAAGCAAGCCGCATTTACCTGATCGACCGTCCCACGGCCGTGCAGTCCGAGATCCGAGTCGGCCACATCGGAATCGCACGCAGCACCGAGGACTATTTCGCGCTGTCGGTGATGAATGCGCTCCTCGGCGGCGTGTTCAATTCGCGCATCAACCTCAACCTGCGCGAGAAGCATGGTTACACGTACGGCGCGCGGTCGGTCTTCGCGTTTCGGCGTCAGGCGGGCCCCTTCGTCGTCAGCGCTCCAGTCCGCAACGAGGTCACGCGCGAATCGGTAACCGAGGTGCTGTCCGAGTTGCGCCGCATCCGCACGGGCGACGTCGAAGAGCGCGAGCTCGAAGACACGAAGAACTACATCATGGGCTCGTTCCCCTCGACCGTCCAAAGCTCCAGCGACATCGCCGGCCGCGTGCTGGACATGGAGCTGAACGACCTGCCTCAGGACTACTTCGACCGCTATCGCGAGAACATCGGCGCCGTCTCGAAAGAAGCCGTCGAGCACGTCGCGCAGAAGTACATCGACCCCGATCGCGTCATCGTCGTCATCGTCGGCAACGCCGCGCAGATCCGCGAGCCGCTGGTAGCACTCGGGATGCCGATCCATGAGCTGGATATCGAGGGGCAGGCCATCGCGTAGGCACTTCGAGACCTTCATCCTTCACGAAGGAATTACGTTGACCCGGACCTGGCTCAATGTCATCTTGGCGGTTGAGACAGAGTCAATAAGCCGTGGCCGACGGTCTTCGACTCGCGAGGTAGATGCGTGAGGCCCTTACATGGGTGAACGATTCTCATTTGACGTCTTCGTCAGTCATAGCTCCAAGGACAAGTCGATCGTTCGCGCCCTCGCTGAGCGCCTGCGTGCAGACGGACTGCGCGTCTGGCTCGACGACTGGGAAATCCGCCCCGGCGACAGCATCCCGGCGAAGATCGAGGAGGGACTGGAGCACTCTCGCGTGCTCGTACTCTGCATGTCGGCGAACGCGTTCGGCTCCGACTGGGCGCAATTAGAGGCCGGCACGTTCCGGTTTCGCGATCCGCTGAACAAAGAGCGGCGCTTTATTCCTTTGCGGCTTGACGATTCGCCAGTCAAAGCGTCTCTGGCGCAATTCCTTTATGTCAAATGGCCGCCGAAGGACCGCATGCAGGAATACGCGAACCTTCTCGAAGCATGCCGACCGCCAGCGAAACCAAAGGTAGCGGACGTAGAAGCCGTGGGCGAGCAGCTTGCTGAGAAGTCCATCCAACTCGACGAAGAAAGAGGCATCTTGGCCTACGGGTTCAGTCCGGATGGAAGGCGCGCCCTCACCGGCGCCGGCGGCAACACCGTTCGACTGTGGGACGTGGGAACTGGGCGCTGCCTGCGGGTAATGAAAGGCCACTCGGCTGATGTTTGGTGCATTGCGTGGAGCAATGATCAGCGCCGAGCGTTATCCGGTGGCGACGACAACGATATTCGGATTTGGGAAGTCGAGACGGGACGCTGTCTCCGTCTGCTAGAAGGCCACGCTGGCAGAGTCATGGGCGTCGTTTGGAGTATCGACAATCGCCGTGCGCTCTCCGGTTCTTACGACGGGACTATTCGTCTCTGGGATGTCGAGACTGGGAGATGTTTACGCAAAATGAAAGGCCAGCCGAGCGAGATTTGGGGGTTATCGTGGAGCGCAGATGGGCGTCGAGCGCTCACGGGCGGTCAAGACAACGTCGTTCGTGTGTGGGATGTCCATACCGGGCGCTGCCTACACGTGCTCGAAGGCCACACCGAAAGTGTTCACCATGTGTCCATCAGCGTCGACGGGCGCTTTGGGCTTTCCGGTTCAAATGACAGCACCGTTCGACTGTGGGATATGGAAACGGGGCGTTGTCTGGGCGTAATGAAAGGCCACTCCCAATCCGTGCGACCGGTAATATGGAGCAAAGGTGGTCATGCTCTTTCAGGATCTTTTGACGGTGCCATTCGGCTATGGGACGTGGAGACGGGACTCTGTCTGCGCGTGCTCAAGGGCCATACGGACGACGTCCGAACTTTGGCGTTCAGCCCTGATGGACGCAGCGCTTTCTCCGGCGATTACGCGGGGGGGATACGGGTGTGGGATCTGTCCGAATTTGGCAAGGTGGCGCGGGCAACGATACATACTGGGCCAGCTTTGCCGCCCGCTCCGGACCAGGTCCAATACACAAACGCCAAAGTTCTCCTCGTCGGTGATTCTGGCGTTGGCAAGAGCGGTCTTTCCAACTACCTCGCCCACGACATCAAGGTCGAAGATGACAAGCCTCTTCCTTCAACCGACGGGGCTTGGGCAACCCATTGGCCGCTGCATCACGAAAAGAAGAAAGCCGGCGTCGAGCGAGAAATCTGGTTGTGGGATTTTGCTGGGCAAGTAGATTACCGTCTCGTCCATCAGCTTTTCATGGATGACACGGCGGCAGCAGTGCTCGTTTTCAATCCTCAGAACGAAAACCCTTTCGAGGGGCTTGGCCAATGGGACCACGACCTTCAGAAGGCTGCCCGAAGACCTTTCGCCAAGCTGCTTGCGGCAGGGCGTGTCGATCGTGGCGGCCTAGTTGGTAGCGCCAACAACATGAAGAAATTTATGGCCGAGCACGGCTTTCTCCAGCCACTGCACCTGACTAGCGCGAAGACCGGGGAGGGTTGCGATTCACTACGCAAAGCCATCGTGAAGGCCATCGATTGGACGAGCATTCCGGAGACGACATCGCCCGCCCTTTACCATAGAATCAAGCTGGAAACCCTCAGTCTCCGCGACCAAGGCCTCGTGTTGATCCGCCTGAGCGAACTAAAGCAGCGCATGGAGATGACGCTGCGTAATGAGGATTTCGAACTCGGGGAGCTCGAGGCGGTGGTGAGCCTGCTCTCCGGGCCCGGCATGATCCAGCGCGTCGACTTTGGCGGCTTCATCCTTCTGCGGCCGGAGGTGCTCAGCCGTTACGCCGCCGCAGTAGTGAGAAAGGTGCGCAAGCATCCACAGGAGATGGGCTGCATCCGCGAGGACGAATTGCTCGCAGCCAATTTGGACTATCAGGATTTCGAGCGTCTCCCACGCGAAGACGAAGCCGTCGTATTGCGCGCGCTGCTGGAGACGTTCATCAGCCGGGCATGGTGTCTACGCGAGCCTTTCGATGGCACGGCGATGCTGACCTTTCCGAGCTACTTCCGGCGCGAGCGGAAAGAGCAGCCCAGTCACCCGAGTGTGTTGGTTACTTATCGCTTCGAGGGTCCGACGGATGACATGTACGCCACGTTGGTAGTGCGTCTGCATCATTCCGGGGCTTTTGAGAGCACGAATCTATGGAAGTCGGCGGCCGATTTCAAAACGCAGACCGGAGCGGCGCTAGGATTCACGCTGACGCGGGAAACTGAGGGCGCCTCACGACTCCAAGTCTACTTTGAACCCGATGTTGATGCGAACTCCCGGGTGCTCTTTGACAGTTATGTGCACAACCACCTCACGCAGCAGTCGCGGAGCGTGATACGCCTGCGCCACTATGCTTGTGGGAACAAGAAGTGCGATTCCTTCGGACAGGCATTTATCGACCAGACGAAGATTGACAAAGCGCTGGCTCCCGGCGGGAAGGGAAAGGTCTTCTGCCCTGATTGCGGCAAGCCAATCCTTTTGCGCGATGCGATAGAGGAGAAGTACAACTCGCGCGCGGTGAAGGAACGAGTGCGCGTGATGCAGTACGAAGGGCAGGCGGTGATCGACAACGAGAGCCGCGAATTGCAGGCGGTGCATCACACGGGATTCATCGTGGCTGAATCCGGCCAAATCTATCGCGGCTACACCAACAGCGACCACGGGATCGATGGTGAGATCGAATTCAAGGATGACCAAAGTCGCGCCTCGGGGAAGCGTCTCTACGTGCAACTAAAGTCCGGCGATTCCTATCTGAAAAAGCGCAAGCGCGATGGCGCGGAGGTCTTCCAGATCAAGAATCCACGCTGGGCTGACTACTGGCAGCAGCACGCCTACCCCGTCATGCTGGTCATCCGCACGTCAGATGGCGAGATCCGGTGGATGGATGTGAGCGCCTACCTGAAGCGAGAATGCGCCGACAGGAAAGCGGTCAAGCAAGTCGTCTTCGAAGGTGAACTCTTCGACGTAATGAGTGTGCGGCGGTGGCGAGAGAAGGCGTTGGACCTTCCTGCCTCGTAGGGAACCACATGCCCGACGATCACCGCGCCCTACCGCTATAATCCTCTCCTCGAATGGAGCAGCTCCAACTTCACTACGTCGATCTTGGTGTGCCGCGGGTCATGGACCTCAAGCACGAGCTGTCGGTTGGGCGCACCGAGGGGAATGATCTGATCCTGAATCACCCGTCTGTGTCGCGGAAGCATGCGAAGTTCGAGCTGCGCGGCGATCACTGGTGGGTGATCGATCTGAAGTCGACGAACGGCGTGAAGGTGAACGGCAACCTCGTCACCGAGGCGCAGGTTGCGGCCGGCGAGAAGCTGTCGATCGGTTCAGTGCTCATCGATGTCCGCGCGCTTCCCTCCGTCGACTTCAACGCCGACTCGATGTTCGACAACCCCTCGGGCACTGTCATCCGCCGCATCTCCGATTTCAATTCCGAGTTCGGGCTCGACATCGCGGAGTTGGCCGACAAGGGTCCGGTCACGCGCCCGCCGTCGCAGCCGGGAATCCGCGAGCCGGCCGTGTCGCGCGAGAAGATCTTCCAGGTTCTCGTGCAGGTAGCAAAGGCGCTGCTCGCGTCGGAAGAGCTGCAAGTCGTGCTGACGACGGTGATGGACATCATCTTCCGCTACCTCCCGGTCGAGCGCGGACTGATCATCCTCTTCGACGAAGACGGCAACCCCGTTCCGAAACTGACGAAGTTCATCGAAGGGGCGGAGCAGCAGGACATCCCCATCTCGCGCACGATTCTGAAGATGGTGTCGCAGCAGCAAGTGGCGTTGATGACCTCGAACGCGCTTGAAGACGCGCGGTTGCTCGGCGGGAAATCGATTGCCATTCACGGCATCCGATCGGCGATGTGCGTGCCGTTGTGGAACCGCCAGCGCGTCATCGGCGCGGTGCAGGTCGATTCGCCGATTCATATCGGCAGCTTCACGGAAGAGGATCTCGATCTGCTCACTGCGCTGGCAAACTTCGCGGCGGTGGCGATCGAGCGAGCACAGCTTGCGGAGAAGATCGAAGAGGAGAAGAAAATCCGTTCGCGGATGGAGCGTTACCACTCACCGTCCGTCGTCGATGAGATCGTCAAGGGATCGATCTCGACGGAGACGGAGGTGCGCAGCACGGATGTTTCGATCCTCTTCGCGGACATCAGCGGCTTCACGCCGATGTCGGAGTCGAAGAAACCGGAAGAAGTGGCCGAGTTTCTCTCGCACTTTTTCGGGTTCGCGGTGGAATCGATCTTCGCGTACGGCGGAACGCTCGACAAATTCATCGGCGACGCGGTGATGGCGTTCTTCGGCGCGCCGCTGCCGCAGGATGATCATGCCGACCGCGCCGTACTCACCGGCCTGATGTTGCAGCGCCTGGTGAACGACTGGAACGTGGAACGTGCAAAGACCGAGCTGCCGCCGGTGATGGTGCGCGTCGGAATCAACAGCGGCCTGGCCGTCGTCGGCAACGTCGGCACCGAGAAGCGTGTCGACTACACCGTCCTCGGCTCGTCAGTGAACATCGCCTCACGGCTGGAGAGCGGAGTTGCGAAGCCTGGTCAGGTCGTCGTCTCGCAGAACACCATGGATCGGATCATGGGCAGCTTCGAAACCGAGTCACTCGGCGAGTTTGCATTGAAGGGTCTTCAGCAGAAGATGCCGGTTTTCCACGTGAAGGGAACCGTCGGTTTGTCCGGCAGCGGCACACCAGCGGGCGGGACGCCAGCGCTGCAGTCGACGTCGATCGCGAGGTAGAAATCTGCGTCCATCTGCGTATATCTGCGGACAAAGCTTTATCCGCAGATGACGCGGATGGACGCAGATAGAATCTCTCCCATGCCCTTTCTCGAAGCGCGGTCGCTGTCGAAAACCTATCGCAACGCCGAAGTTCCCGTCCCGGTGTTGAGTGGGCTGGAACTGACCGTGGAGCGTGGCGAGATGCTGGCCATCGTCGGCCCCTCGGGTATTGGCAAATCGACGCTGTTGCACCTGCTTGGCGGACTCGATCATCCGGACAGCGGCACGATTCGCGTTGGAGACGCCGAGGTCTCTTCGATGAGCAACGACGAGCTGGCGCGCTTTCGCAACCACAACGTCGGCTTCGTTTTCCAGTTCCATCATCTGCTTCCTGAGTTCACGGCCGCCGAAAACGTAGCGATGCCGGGATGGATTGGGCGATTCGGAAAGGATGAAGCGCTGAGCAAAGCCAACGCGCTTCTTGCGGAGCTGGGTCTCGAGCATCGGAGCCGTCACTTTCCGAATCAACTTTCGGGAGGCGAACAACAGCGGGTGGCCATCGCTCGGGCGCTTCTCGCCGATCCGTTGCTTTTTCTCGCCGACGAACCGACCGGAAATCTTGATCTCGAAACGAGCGAGCGAGTCTTCGATCTGATGCGCGAATGTCACGCCAAGCGTGGACTGACCTCGGTGATCGTCACGCACAATCGTGATCTTGCAGCGCGCTGTGACCGCGTGTTCGAGATGAGGCAGCGTGTAACCGCGGAGGCCCTGTCGTGAGAGTGCCGGCCGTCACAGAACGGAGTGATTGCCCAAGAATGACGGAGGCCGGAACGAAGTTATGACGGAGCGGCGGTAAACTATACCCAACCTCATGTTCGAAAAATACAACGAGAAAGCACGCCGCGCACTTTTCTTTGCCCGCTACGAAGCCTCCAAGCTGGGCTCCCGCGTCATCGAGTCCGAACATATCCTCCTCGGGGTCCTGCGCGAAGGGGAAGAGATCATCAAGGAGATCTTTTCGCGTTTCAACGTCAAGCCGGAGCAGATCCGGCGCGAGGTTGAAGGCGATCGCCTCTTCGTCGACCGCATCTCCTCCTCGGCCGAATTGCCGCTTTCCGAGGAGTCGAAAAAGATTCTGGCGTACGCGGCGCACGAAGCGGAGTCGATGCTTCATCAATACGTCGGCACAGAGCACCTGCTGATCGGCATCCTCCGCGTGGAGTCATCGACAGCCGCGCGGATACTCACCGCCAAAGGGCTCAACGTCTACGGCGTGCGCGAGGAAACGATCTCGATCCTGAAAGAGCGCGAGGCCGACAAGCAGAAGAAGGAGTTGCCGTTTCTCGCCGAATACGCCCGCGATCTGACAGCGATGGCGCATTCGGCGCAGTTCGATCCGCTCATCGGACGCGAGAAGGAAGTCGAGCGCATCATCCAGATCCTCTCCCGGCGTACGAAGAACAACCCCATCCTCCTCGGCGAGCCAGGCGTCGGCAAGACCGCCATCGTCGAAGGTCTCGCTCAGCGCATCGTCGACGGCAACGTCCCGCTCTTCATCGCCAATAAGCGCATTCTCTCGCTCGACCTCTCGCTCATCGTGGCCGGAACGAAGTACCGCGGCCAGTTCGAAGAGCGGCTCAAGGGAATCATCAAAGAGCTGAAGGAAAACACCGACATCATCATCTTCATCGATGAGATCCACTCGCTCATCGGCGCGGGCTCGGCCGAGGGGTCGCTCGACGCTGCCAATATCCTCAAGCCGGCGTTGTCGCGCGGCGAGATCTCCTGCATCGGCGCAACCACGATTCGCGAGTACCGCCGCTACATCGAGAAAGACCGCTCGCTTCTGCGCCGCTTCCAGGCCATCAACGTTGCCCCACCGAATGAAATCGAGACCCTGCAAATCCTCGAAGGGGTGAAGGAGCGCTACGAGAGCTTCCACAAAGTGAAGTACAGCGACACGGCCATTCGCAGCGCGGTCTACCAATCGAACCGCTACATCACCGACCGCTTTTTCCCCGACAAAGCGATCGACATCCTCGATGAAGCTGGCGCGAAGGTGAAGCTGCGCCGCGTCGCCGACACGCAGAATCTGCGCCGGCTCGAGTCGGAGATCCGCTCGATCGTCAAGGAAATGAAGAAAGCGATCTCCGACAAGGACTTCGAGAAGGCCGTTTTCCTGCGCGAGCGCGAGATCGAGC
>DATLVW010000551.1:0-2341 GCA_035577085.1 Thermoanaerobaculia bacterium | reverse complement strand
TCACGGAAAGTCAGCGAACCGGCGAGTCGTCCATCGGCCTTCTGGGAATGCGCGAGCGCGCGCACCTGATCGGCGGCGAGATTGAAGTTAGCGGCATCGAAGGAGAGGGGACGACCGTTACTCTGCGGTTGCCCATTGAAGCTCCCTGAAACGGAGCAGCTCAGACACCGCGAGACCTCGCGCAGCCTGGCAACCGCGCTACTGCTTCGCCGTCAGTTTGCGTCCTTCTCAACCGGTACCCACACTCGTACGATTGTACCTTTGCCGCTCGAGGTAACCTCCAGGCGCCCGCCGAGCTGCTCGATGCGCTCGCTCATGCCGGCGATGCCCACGCCGACGCCGCCGCTCGTGATTTGCTCGAGTGTGCCGCTTGGGATTCCGTGGCCTCGGTCTTCGATCGCCAGCGAAATCATCCCGGCGTCACGCCTCAGTTGGATGCGAGCGGTCTCGCTCTCCGCGTGCCGGTGAATGTTGGTCAATGACTCCTGCACGACGCGAAAGAGCACTGTCTCGGTGTCGAGCGGCAGCCGATCGAGATTCTCGGGCAGGTCCAGCTCCACCTTGATGCCGCTGCGCTCCGCAAAGCCGCCGGCGTACCACCGTAGTGCCGAAACCAGACCGGCCTCGTCGAGAAACGGCGGATGCAGCAGATAGGAGACCGTCCGGATTCCGGCGATCGACTCCTCGGTCAGAGAGATGCTTTCCGCGAGGTCATGGCGGTCGCTGTCACCGAGACCGCCGGACTCCCGGTTCAATCGCGTGAGGAGCATTTTCAGCGCGGCCAGATCCTGCGCGGTGGTCTCGTGAAGCATTGTCGCAAGGCGGCGGCGTTCGTCGTCCTGGGCGTGCATGAGACGGTTCGCAAGCGAGCGCAACTCGTCGCGTTGCTGCCGGAGTGTCAGCTCGACCTCCGCGCGCTCGCGGAGCGTCGCCAGCAGGCGTTCGGCCTCATGGGCCGCCTGGTTGGCGCCGAGGAATTCATCGGGGGGCACGTAGTACATGTTCCGGCAAACGACGCCGCGATAAATGACCGTGGGATGTGTGCGGATCACGTCGAGGATGAGCTCGGGTGGAAGGACCTGACGGTTGTACTGGCACAACGCAAAACAATTGAGACCGGCCAGCACGTGCGTTAGCCGGCTCTCGTACTCCATCCACCGATCGCCTCCCTGTGGCGCGCCGAAGAGCCACTCGGTTTCGCCGGTCGCGCGCAACGCAGAAAACCCCTGACGCGTGGCTTCCGCCGCCGCGTCCCCCCAGAATTCGGGCATCCAATCGGCGTCGAAGTATCCGTGTTTGAGAAACACACTCTTTGTCGTCTCCAGCACGAGACTCTCGCTGGCGATGGCCCGTTCGACGTCGATCCCTTGGGCGTGCATCGCCTCATGCACGGCCGCTTCCTTCCCGTCGTCGGCGATGTAGACGCACTTCTCGCCGCGGTCAAGACCGATTCGGATGAATGGGATGGCCACGGAGAAGCGATCGTCCGGATTCTCGTAGATCAGAGATTGGTGGTCGTGGGGACCCAACTGTCCGAGGGCCGTCAGCAGCGGTGTGTCGTAGGTGACGCTCAAGTCCATAACACCCTCCAACGCGTCTCTTCTCGTTGCATTTCCTGGACCCAACGGACGCGTCCGTTGTCGCGCTCGATTTGTGCGTGAATCGGAATTCTTCCTACAAGCCATTCAGACAAGATCGCTCGCAGTAGGGATGTCGCGTTCTTTGGCGCACGTTTGAATCGAGCGATGACCTCCTTGCTCTCCGAGCCGCGACAGCCTGCCATTGCGGAGTCTCCTCTTGCTGAGCCGAGGAGCGGCTTGCTCGATCTGGCGGCATCGCTGTGCCAGGCGCGGTTCGCCGTGCTTCGAATCGATGGCCGGGACGCGACGGCCAACGATCCAACCGTGCCTCTGGATGCTGAGGAGGTGCTCGCCGCGTGTGCCCTCAAGCGCGACGAACCCTTCGTCGTTCTCGATGACAAGGATTTGGAATCCGTTTCCGGAATCGGTTTCTATGCAGCGGTTCGCCTGGATGATGGCGCCAGTGGGATTCACGGCACACTCTCCGTGCTCGACAAACGGGCGCGGCGACTGACGAAACAAGAGCAGCAACTGCTGATCAAAGTCGCAGCGCAAATCGTACGCTCCGTTCGAAACGAAGAGATCCTTCGAGCATCCAGTGAACAACAGCGCTGGATGCAGGCTCTCGTTGAGCAATCGCCTGTAGCGATGTACACCGTCGATGGCGGCCGTCTCTCATTCGTAAACGCCAGGTTTGCCTCGGCTCTTGGGTACACAAAAGAACAAGTCCTCGCGCTTGGCTCGATCACCGAGATTATCGT
>DATLVW010000550.1:0-6350 GCA_035577085.1 Thermoanaerobaculia bacterium | reverse complement strand
TTGATCCATCGACGGCTCGTTTTCATCCATCGATGGCTCGTTTTCATCCATCGACGGCTCGTTTTCATCCATCGATGGCTCGTTTTCATCCATCGATGGCTCGTTTTCATCCATCGATGGCTCGTTTTGATCCATCGACGGCTCGTTTTCATCCATCGACGGCTCGTTTTGATCCATCGATGGCTCGTTTTCATCCATCGACGGCTCGTTTTCATCCATCGACGGCTCGTTTTGATCCATCGATGGCTCGTTTTGATCCATCGACGGCTCTTTTCGGCCATCGACGGGTCCTTTTCGGCCATCGACGGCTCTTTTCAGCCATCGACGGCTCTTTTCGGCCATCGACGGTTCTTTTCGGCCGTCGACGGTTCTTTTCAGCCATCGACGGCTCTTTTTGAACCAACGACGGTCTGTTTTGAACCGTCGGCGGTCGATTCGGACTATCGTCTGTTTCGAACCTTCGATGCCGCCCCTCCGGGGAGAGCGCTCAAAACACCGGCCTCGCTCCATTCCCTGCTCTCAGGCGCACACGACCAATCGTCTCGTCGCAATGACCTAACGCTATTCAATTGGCGATCTGCCGTATCTCTGATCTCTGAATCTCTGATCTCTGAATCTCTGATCTCTAATCTCTGAATCTCTGATCTCTCCGACCCCCGACTCCCGACCAGCGACCCCCGCACCAGCTATAATCCGCCGCCCATTTCAAACCGCAAGGACAACTACTCATGGCAAATCGCACGTTTACGATCATCAAGCCGGACTCCGTCCGCAAAGGCAACTTCGGCAAAATCATCAGCCGGCTCGAGTCCGAGGGCTTCCGAATCCTCGGATTGAAAAAGGTCAGCCTCTCAACGAAGCAGGCTCAGGGCTTTTACGCGGTGCACAGCGAGCGGCCGTTTTACCCCGACCTCGTGAAGTACATGACTTCCGGACCCGTTTATGTCGCCGCACTGGAGAAAGAAGGCGCGGTTCCCGCCCTTCGCAAGCTCATGGGCGCGACCGATCCTTCGAAAGCCGATGCCGGAACGATCCGCAAAGACTTCGGCGAGTCGATCGAGCAGAACGCCATCCACGGATCCGACTCGGATGAAAACGCGGCGATCGAGATCGGCTTTTTCTTCCCCGAATCAGAGCTGCTGTAGAACGCGGGGTGTCGGGGGTCGGGGGTCGGGGGTCGTAAGGCGATGCTCCGACTCCCGGCTACCGACTCCCGACTCCGGTGCTGCTTCGTCGTAGTCGATCGGAAGGTAAAGCGTGAAGCAGGTGCCTCGTCCCAAAGCTGACTGAACCTCGATGCGGCCATGATGCAGCTCGACGAAGTTGCGCGTGAGCGACAAACCAAGCCCGGTCCCGCCTCGCCGCGCTCGGCGCCCTTCCTCGGTCTGATAGAACTCGTCGAAGATCCGCTGCAGCTCGTCGGGCGCGATACCGATCCCTTCGTCCGTCACGTCGATCCGCACCGTGAGCACATCCAGCGGTGATGACGCTGCAGGAATCGAGCTCACTGCAATCGTGACGGGACCGCCGCGCGGCGAGAATTTCACAGCGTTCGACAGCAGGTTGAAAAGGATCTGTTTCAGGCGGCCCTCATCGAGCCGGACGCGTGGCACTGCGGGATCAATGGTCGCGCTGATGCTCACTTTTGCCTCGGCGGCAAATCCCTTCATGACCCGCTCCACGGACGCGATCGTGTCGCGCAGGTCGAACTCGTCCGTGCGCAGCTCCATCTTGCCCGCTTCGATCTTCGAGAGGTCGAGGATGTCGTTGATCAGATCGAGAAGATGGTTCCCGGCGACGTGAATGTTCTCGAGGAACTTGTAGAACCGGCTCGGAAGCGTGCTGCCCGTGTTCTCGAGCAGCACGCTGGAGAAACCGATGATCGAGTTCAGCGGCGTTCGCAACTCGTGCGACATATTGGCCAGGAACTGATTCTTGGAGCGGTCGGCGGCGAGCAGGCGGAGGTTCGTTTCGCGCAACTCGTTCGTGCGCTCCATGACGCGCTGTTCGAGCGCATACGTAAGCCCTTCGAGATCTTTGTAGAGATGCGCATTCTCGATGGCCACTGCCGCCTGATTCGCGATCGCGGTGAGCAGGAGCATGTCGTCGGGCGTGAAGGCGTTTTTCTTGAAGCTCTCGACCGAGATCACGCCGATGACGCGGTCGCGGGCGATCATCGGTACACCGAGCCACGATTGCGTGGGCTTCGTGTCGGCTACGGCCATCACGCCGAGCCGTTTTTCATCCGCGGTGCTCCCGATGAGGAGCGGCTCGTGATGATTGACGACCCAGGAGTTCAAGCCCTCGCCAACCGGAATCCGTTCCACCGGCAGCCTGATGTCTTCACGGACGTCGAGCTCGAACGACAGCTCGTTGGTCGATTCGTCGAGGAGAGCGATCGTAAAAAGCGTGCAGTCGACGGAGCGTTTGCACTCGTTGTAAATCGCGCTGAGAAGCTGATCAGTGGTGTATCGCAGCGAGATGGTCTTGCCGATGTTGGTGAGCGAGGCGATGCGCTGCAACTGCTGCACGCTCTTCATCCTCGTCTTGGCCAGCATGCGCGCCATCCAGACGGCGATGCTTCCGCTGAAGGCGAGGGCGATCAGCGCGCCCCAGCCCATGGCTGCAAATCCGAGCGCAGTGATCACCGCATACGGCAGTGTCAGGAGATAGATCGTCAGATCCACGCCGTCGAGACGGATGATTTTGCGCAGCGAATAGCCGTACGACTGCGCCACGCGGAACATGAGCAAGATGTTCGTGACGCTCAGGACGACGCCGCAGAGTGCAATCTTCAGTGCGGCGCCGAGGGTGGCGTGAGCCAGCGGAAGCTCGCCGTGGAGCCGCTCGTACAGCGTCGCCGCGGCGACCACGGGAATGCCGTAGGTTCCGAAAAGGCCGAAGGTCTTGACGTGATCGAGGAAGCGGTCGGTCGACTCGATCTTTGCGGGCCCGATCTGTTTGAGCGCGAGAAAGCGCGCGAACGCGGCAACGATGACCGCCAGCCACGATGCCGCCACGACACCCAGAATCGGGATCATGACTGTATACGCCGTCAGCACGAGCGAGACAAAGATCAGCTCCGTGAGCTCGAACTTCAGGAGTCCCAGCGTCGTGGCGAACGCGACGAGGATTGCGATCACGACGATGGCGTTCGGCTGAAGGTTCCGGAAGATCGCCGCTGTCTGGTCGAAGCGCAGCCACGTCACCCAGAGCATCAGCAGCAGGCCGGCCAGGCCCTGAGTGATAAAGACGGTGATCGTGCGCCGTTGGGCGGCGGAGTCGGAACCGTGAGGCATCGGAGTGAGTGAACCCGTCAGTTATCGTAGCACCGGAACCCGGGCCGCACTGCTCGGACAGAAGGCTCCTGCCTCCTTGCTACTTCGGGACAACGATCCATGTTTCGGCGGACTGATGTGGCACAGACACTCTTGTCTGTGCTCTTTGAAGTCGTCGATCAGATGTCGCGGAGAGCCAGACCATGCTCGAAGCGGCATTCGCCGTCTCGAGGGATTGCTGATTCGTCTCGGCAGATGAGTACGTTGCGCAGCTCGACGGGAGTGGAGACTTCCACGCCGTGCGCGACGACGCACGACTCGAGAACGACGCCCGGAGCGATCCGGCAGTCGTCCCAAACGGCGGAGTCGCGAAGATCTCCTTCGCTGGTGCTTCGGGCGCCGACGATGCTTTGCGTGCACCTGCCTCTCACCGACGCCGTGTCATGCACGAGCGAGTCGCCCGCCACATGCGTTTCGCGGGAGGGGGCCAGCGTGCCGTCGACCGTCCGTGCGAGCAGTGCGCGCGAGGCTGCTATGTAGCGGAGAGGCGTGCCGATGTCGAACCACAAAGATCCGTCGTCGACGACTCCCGCAACCCGTTCCTTGCCGCTTTCGATCAGCGGCTGATAAACCTCGTCGACGATGCCCGAGAATTCTTTGTCTGGCAGGTAGTCAAAGATGCGGCGGGAGATCAGATGTGTGCCCGCGAACATCAGCGGCTCGCCGGTACCGTTTCCAAAGCCGGTGACGAGATTCTCCTCGAACCAGACGGGCGTGAAGCGGTCACCCTGCGGCGGATGCCGCAACGTCAGCGCAGCCAGCGCGTCGCTTTCGCGCCGAACGGAACGCAGGGCGTCGTAAGGAGGGAACTGGATCGTGTCGCCGTTGACGAGAAAGAACTCGTCATCCGCTTCCAGCAATGGCCGCACGCGGCGCACGCCTCCGCCGGTGCCGAGGATCTCTGCCTCATAAGAAAACTCGAAGCGCGCCTCGCCGGCATACGCCTCGCGCAAATAGCGCTCGATGGCCTCGGGAAGATGATGGAGATTGACGACAATGTCTCGAATCCCGGCAGCAAGCAGCGACTCGACGGCCCAGGCCATCAGCGGCCGGCCGCACAGCGGCACGATCGGTTTCGGAATCGTGTAGGTGACCGGACGGAGCCGCGTGCCGTAGCCGGCGGCAAGGATCATTGCTTTCACAACTGATCCGGCGTGAAGATCATGTTCTCCCCGAGGTCAGGGCGTGTTCTCCGCGCCAGGCGATACAGATCCGAGTACGTCTGGCGGATGGCCTGATCCATCGTCATCCCGAGCTCCGCGGTGACGGTTCGAATCACGTCGATTGGACCTTCGATCTCAAAGTAGTCGCCGATGGGTGTGCGGTCGAGAACGACCTCGACGTCGCGGATGCGCCATACCTCGCGAAACTTCTGGTAGCGGAAGACCGGTTTGTAGCCGAGGGCGTCGAAGAGCTGGATGGCAAGCTCGAAGCTCTCCACGCCGGTCTGCACTTCCTCGCGCGACTTCACGCCACCCTCGATCGACATCGGCCCTTTGTAGGTCGCGATCGAGTACTTGCCGAACTTGCGTACGCGCAGCAGCGAGCCTCGCGTCTTCAGATCTCCGCGCCGGTCGAGAACGATGTTGTCCTCGAACGTCTCCGGATAGAGCCTCTGCCCACCGATCTCGTGCAGCTTGCTCACGAGCTCAGCGCGGTCTTTGAGGGCGAACTTGACTTCGATTTCTGTGGCCATGGATTAAAGGATGAATGATGAGGGATGAAGGGTGAGGGCGGGTCGCTCCGATTCATCCTTCATCCTTCCGCCTTCATCATTCTTAACACCTCCACTCCCGGCAACGACGCTCCCGAGATGAACTCCAGCGATGCGCCTCCGCCGGTTGAGATGTGGCTGATGCGATTAGCAAATCCTGATGCCTTCACGGCTTCCACCGATTCGCCGCCGCCGACGACCGTGATTGCATCGGCTTCGGCGACGGATCGCGCCATTGCCATTGTCCCCTTGGCGAAGGCTTCCTTTTCGAAGACGCCCATCGGTCCGTTCCAGAAGATGGTACGCGCGCTCTTCAACGCGTTGTCGTACTGAGCGATGGTTTTCGGGCCGATGTCGAACGCCTTCTGTCCCGTCGTAAGCCCCTCGGCAACGGCCACCGTCTCGATCGACGTGGGTGATTCGAGATCGTCGGCGACGATCAGATCGCCAGGCAGGGTCACGTTCTGGATTCGCTTTGCCACTTCCATCGAGTCTTTGTCGACGAGTGAGCCACCCATCGGAACGCCGCGGGCGGCAAGGAAGGTGTTGGCCATTCCCCCGCCGATCAGCACGGTGTCGGCAAGCTTCACGAGCGCTTCCAGCGGCTCGATCTTGCCGGCGATTTTTGCGCCGCCGAGGAGGGCGACGAACGGACGCTCGGAGACGTTGGTGATCTTCTGGAGAAACTCGATCTCTTTCGCCAGCAGCAAACCGCCCGCCGTGTGATTCGTTTCGAACAACCGGGGCAATGCATCGATCGACGCATGCGCGCGATGACACGCTCCGAAGGCATCGTTGACGTAGTAGTCCGCGAGTTTGCGCAATTGCGCAGCGAAGGCGGCATCGTTTGCCTCCTCGCCGGCATGAAAGCGAAGGTTTTCGA
The DNA here is from genome assembly GCA_035577085.1 of Thermoanaerobaculia bacterium. Lineage (GTDB taxonomy): Bacteria > Acidobacteriota > Thermoanaerobaculia > Gp7-AA8 > Gp7-AA8 > JADGNZ01. The sequence goes on along the minus strand of DATLVW010000550.1, from coordinate 415 downwards.
GAAGCAGCATCTGGCCCGCTTTCAGTTTTGACGCCTTCGACTCGGCTTCATCGCCGATGCAATCGGCTGCCCACTGAACCTCGGCGCCGAGGAGCTCGGCCAGTTTCTCGCGCACGGGATCGAGCGAGTACTTCGTTTTCCGCTCACCTTTTGGGCGTCCGAGGTGACTGGCGATCACGATGGCAGCGCCGGCATCGCGCAGACGACGCAGCGTCGGCAGCGTCTCTTCGATCCGTGTCGCGTCGGCGATACGCGTGCCATCGAGCGGCACGTTGTAATCGACGCGATAGAAAACGCGTGCTCCGGCGGAGAGCGACAGGTCGTCGAGCGTTCGGATCCGGATCATGCGCTTCGCGAGGCGTCCTTCTTCACCCGTCCAACGTAGGCGATCAGATCGAGAATTCGATTCGAATAG
>DATLVW010000549.1:0-9883 GCA_035577085.1 Thermoanaerobaculia bacterium | reverse complement strand
AGCCGGAAGACCGGCAGCGGCTGATGTCGCGCCTCAAAGAGCAGCGCGTGTTGTCGAACATCGAGGTGCGTCTGCGCAAACGGGACGGCACACCGATCTGGGTGCTGGAGAACATCAACCTGCTCGACGGCGACGTCATCGAAGGAACGATCATCGACATCACCGATCGCAAGACGGCGCAGGAGCAGATGGAGTATCAGGCCTATCACGACATCCTCACAGGCCTCCCGAATCGCCTGCTCTTCCGCGACCGCATCGAGATCGCGCTCGCCCATGCGAAGCGGCATCGAACCAACGCCGCGGTGATGTTCCTCGATCTCGATCAATTCAAGCTCGTCAACGACACACTCGGGCACACGGTCGGGGACGGCCTTCTGCAGGAGGTGGCGAACCGGCTCGTGGCCACGATCCGCGCGGATGACACAGTGGCGCGGATGGGCGGCGACGAGTTCACCGTCCTTCTGACCGACATCAAGGAAACCGGCAGCTCGGCGATCGTCGCGCAGAAACTGCTCGACGCGATCTCGCGGCCAATGGTGATCGAAGGTCACGAGATCTACGCCACCACGAGCATCGGCGTGGCACTGTTTCCCGACGATGGCGGCGACGCCGAGACGCTGTTGCGGCGCTCGGACAGCGCGATGTACCGCGCCAAGGAAGCGGGAAGAAACAACTTCCAGTTTGCTCCGGTCACGACGATTGAGATGACCTCGGAACGGTTGGAGATCGAGAGAAGCCTTCATCACGCCTTCGAGCGGGAGGAGTTCGTCGTCCACTACCAGCCGATGACGAATCTGCTGACCGGAAACATCGTAGGCGCTGAGGCTCTGATCCGCTGGAATCATCCGGAGAAAGGGCTGATGTCGCCCGATGACTTCATCCCGATCGCGGAAGAGTGCGGCCTGATTCTGCCGATCGGAGAATGGGTCTTGCGAACCGCCGTGCGGCAGATGAAAGAGTGGCATCCCGAGCACGGGCTGCTGCGCGTTGCGGTCAATCTTTCGGCGCGGCAATTCCAGCAGCGCGATCTCACGGCGATGATCGAGAGGATCCTCACCGAGAGCGACTATCCGCCCGAGCTGCTCGACATCGAGATCACGGAATCGACGGCCATGCACAACGCGGACGTGTCGCTCGCCGTGATGAACCGGCTGCGAAGCATGGGCGTCCGGATCTCGATCGATGACTTCGGCACCGGCTACTCGTCGCTCAGCTACCTGAAACGCTTCCCGATCGATACGGTGAAGATCGATCAGAACTTCGTGCGCGATCTATCGGACGTTTCGAACGATGGCGCGATCATCACCGCCGTGATCTCGATGGCGCGGGCGCTCAACCTGCGCGTCGTCGCCGAGGGTGTGGAGACCGAGGCGCAGCTCGACTTCCTGCGGCGCGAGAACTGCGAGGTCGTGCAGGGCTTTCTGCACAGCCGGCCGGTGTCTGCGGCAGAGTTCGATCGTTCGCTTCGCGCGCGAACCGTTCGGTGACGCTAGAAAAACCTTTGAACCACAGAGACACAGAGGTCGCAGAGAAAACCTCTGTGTTCTCTGTGTCTCTGTGGTGAGGTGTCTCCTCAGCCGCGCTAGAATCGCCGAGCCATGAAAAAGCTCGCACTTCTCTTTCTTGCCGCAGTCTCGCTGAACGCAGCAACGCCGGTCGATCCGTCGCAGGTCGCTCCCGACATCGACAAACGTCTTGCCCGATTCCAGAAAGTCGAGATGCCCTTCTCGTTCGCGGGCATGAGCGCGCGCGAGAAGCGCGTCGTCGACGAGATGATCGCAGCGTGTCGCGACCTCGAAGACATCTACTGGCGGCAGAACGATCCTGACGACATCGCGGTTTACAACAGCCTCGCACATGCGACCGACCCGAAGCTGCAGGCTGCGCGGCGATACCTCTGGCTCAACGGCAGCCACTACGACCTTCTCAATCACAACGAGCCTTTCATCGGCGGCGAGCCGATGCCGCCCGGCCGCCATCTTCTTCCGAAGGGCGTGTCGCGCGACGAGATCGAGGCATATGTCGCCGCGCATCCGGCGGAGAAGAAGGCGATCTACGACGAACATTCTGTCGTCGAGGCGACAAACCGCACTCCGCTGAAACTCAAAGCGACGCCGTATCACGTCAAATACCGTCACTGGCTCGAAGCGGCCGCGGGTCATCTTCGCAACGCGGCTGCGGCCAGCGACGACAAAGCGTTCGCGAACTACCTTCGCATGCGCGCCAAGGCGCTGCTCACCGACGATTACTACGCCAGCGATCTGGCCTGGGTGCGGCTGAAGGATCCGAAGTTCGATCTGATTTTCGCTCCCTACGAGACCTATCTCGACGACCTCCTCGGCGTGAAGACTTCCTACGGTGCCTCGGTGCTCGTGCGCAACGAGTCGGAGTCGAAGAAGCTGGCCGTGTTCCAGAAGTACGTTCCGGATATTCAGGATGCGCTGCCCCTGGCAGCCGAGGACCGGCCGTCGAAGAAAGGGCTGGCCTCGCCGATGGAAGTGATGGACGCGCCGTTCCGCGCGGGCGATCTGCGGCATGGCTATCAGGCCGCTGCCGACAACCTTCCGAACGATCCGCGCATCCACGAGAAGGTCGGATCGAAGATGATCTTCTTCAAGAACTTCACCGATGCGCGCGTGAACTACGTGATTCTGCCGCTGGCGAAGTACATCATGCGCGTCGACCAGGCCGCCCAAGCCTCGGGTGAGGGATACCTTGCCGCGGTGATGATGCACGAGATTTCCCACGGTCTGGGACCGGCCTTCGCCCGCAAGGGAGGTCAACATATCGACATTCGCGAAGCGATCGGACCGGCCTACTCGGGACTCGAAGAAGCGAAGGCCGATGTCACCGGCATGTTCGGTCTCAAGTGGCTGGTCGACCGCGGTGCGCTGCCGAAGGAGCGTCTCGAGGAGTACTACGCCTCGTACGTCGCCGGAATCTTCCGCACCGTGCGCTTTGGTACCGCCGAGGCGCATGGACGGGCGGAGATGATGGAGTTCAACTACCTCGCGGAAAAAGGAGCGATCGTGCGCGAAGCGTCCGGACGCTACGGCATCGATTACGCGAAGATGCCCGACGCGCTGGCGTCGCTGGCGAAGGAGCTGCTCGACATCGAAGCGACCGGCGACCGCGCCCGCGCCGAGAGCTGGTTCAATCGCTACGACAAGATGCCGGCCGAGCTCCGCGCGGCTCTCGACGCGGCGACGAACGTTCCCGTTGACATCGATCCGCTCGTGCCGTTCCACGAAGGAGTGCAGTGAGAGGCTGTGTTTAACTTTAGCCATTCCGAGTGATTGCCTCATCTTCATTTAGCGCTCGCGTTACGTAGGTCGGACTCTCCAGTCCGACTGGCCGTGATGTCGGACTGGAGAGTCCGACCTACGTAAAACCGTGATCGGAACGTTTCGAATCGGCTGCGGAGAATTACACTGTCAGTCGAAGAGGTGGGTTTGGGAAGACGAGGCAGCCGCGGGCGCGGAACAGAGGATTGGGAGGAACCGGTCGGCGATCGGCGCGGCGGCAAACGCCGCAAGCCGGATGCTGCGGATGATCCCGCTGACGACGGCGCGTGGGGGGAGGCAGGAGACGCCGATCCTCGCACGGCCGCAATGGTCATCTCGGTCGGTAGCGGACGTTGCCGACTTTTCTATGACGGACGCGAATTCGATTGCGTCGTCCCGACGGAGCTGGCGGTCCGGCAGAAGAGCGCGCTGGCGGTTGGCGATCGCGTTGTTACCGAGGCGCTGGCCGATGGTACTTGCCGGCTGGCCGCGGTTCTCGCCCGCCGCACGAGGCTGTCGCGTCCTGATCCACTCAATCCGCACCTGCAGCGTCTGATCGCGGCGAACATCGACATCGTCATTCACGTCGTTTCGGTGAAGGCGCCGCCGCTGCGGCCGCGGCTCATCGACCGCTTTCTCATCGCCATCCAGCGCGGCGGGGCAGAGGCGGCGATCTGCGTGAACAAGATCGATCTGCTGGAGCCGGACGAACGCGCCCGCGAGCTGGCGTCGCTCGATCCCTATCGCGCACTCGACGTACCGGTCGTAGGGTGCTCGATCAAGAGCGGCGAGGGGATCGCCGAGCTGCGCGCTCTCGTCGAGGGCAGGACCTGTGCGCTGGTCGGGCACAGCGGCGTCGGCAAGTCGTCCATTCTCAACGCACTTGATGAGCGTCTCGACATCGCCACCGGCGAGCTGCACAAACGCGGCACCGGCCGCCACACCACCACCGCCTCCACTCTCCACGACCTCGGCGGCAACACCTTTCTCATCGACACTCCCGGCATCCGCGAGTTCGGTCTCTGGAAGCTGACGCTGGAAACCCTGCGCGATTACTTCCCCGAATTCTCCGAGCCCGGTGAGTACTGCCGCTTCAATGATTGCTCGCATCTGCCCGAGCCAGGGTGCGCGGTGAAAGAGCGCGCCGAGGCGGGAGAGTTGAGCAACGCGCGGTACCAGGCGTACGTGCGGTTGGCGGAAGATTTGTCGTCGCCGAAAGGTTGACGCGGCGCATGCACCGAAAGCTCATTCTCGCCACGATCGCTGCCGCAGCCGCGGCTTGCGCAACGACGCCCGCGCCGGCGCCAGCTTCTGCCCCTGCATCAACCGCGGCCGCAACTGCCGCTACACCACCTGCTGCGGCTCCAGCCGCCGCGCTGGCCGATCATGAAGGTGATTCGCCGGAGACCGCCGTCACCGTTCCGGCGAATGCGCCCAACGAGGGAATCGACTTCCAGAACAATTGGATCTACGACCGCTACGGACGTTTCCGCAGACTCAGGGGCGGCATCGCGCACGCTGGGGAAGGCTCTGCCATGCGACGCTACGAGGTCGTGACGTTCGAAGTGCCCGATCACACCGAGCACACGGTCTACTTCGACATCACCGAGAACGAGAAGACGTGGTCGAACACGCCGGCGCCAAAACCGCACTAAGACTCATTTCACACGTTCAATCGAGCTTGGTGTCATCCTGAGAGTGCCGGAGGACGTCGAAGGATCTCAAACTTCGGGAATCGTGTTCGTCCAGCGCGAGCGATCGTGATCGAAGACCGCTCGAACGAGATCCTCGCATTTTGAGATCCTTCGCTGTCCTGCGGCGCCGAGGATGATCTGCGCGAGAGCAACGTGCTGCGCGGGCGCCTCCGGCAGGCTCAGGATGACACATCACGTTTTGCGCGTATCGTCAGCGGCTGATCAGAGACAAGAGATCGAGAGAAGAGATCAGAGATAAGACAAGAGATCGGCGCCGAGTTTTCTGCTTTCACTGATTTCTTGTCTCTGATCTCCTGATCTCCGCTACACAAAAAAAGGCCCCGCTCGCGCGGGGCCTTTGTCGTTACGGTAGGAGAGAGAGATTAGCGGGTCTGGACGCAGCCGCCGTTGGCATTCGACCACTCGTACTGGTAGCCGTATCCGCCGGAGATGAACGGCGTCGGGGTCCACGCGCACTTGTCGTCGGCTTCGTTGCCGCGGCGGTCGAACCACGCATTGCCGAGGGCGTCGGTGACGGCCTCACGGGTTTCGTGGCAGACGAAGTGCTCCTGGTCGGTTGACGTGTTGCCGAAGGCCTGGCAGCCCGAGCATCCGGCCCACGGCTCGATCGAGTACTTCACGTTCTTGCCGGCGCCATCGACGTAGTGGCTGTGATACGCGCAGTACGCGAGGTTCGGTCCGCCGCAGGAGGTGCTGCTTCCGCTCGAAGAGTACGAGCCGGAGGGGATGAAGACCTCGTAGATGGCGCTGTAGTCGGTCGAGCCCTGCGCGGCGATGACTTTCTTGACTTCCGCCTGGACGACGGCGTCCGTGCAGTTGGTCGGAGGCGTGGTCGTGTCGAAGTAGTCGATCGGTCCGCCCGCGAGGTTCGTGAGGTTGATGGCACCGGTGGTGCCCGTTGCGTCGTCGATGCCGGTGTACTGGGTGATCACGTTGTACTCGCCGGTCGTGCCGAACTGGTTGCGGAAGTTCTGCATGTTGGTGGTGTAGCCGCTGGGGAAGGAGCCCCAGAAGATCTCGACCACGTGAGCGTTGAGAATCACCTTTCCACCGGTGTGGTAGATGAGGTTACCGGAGCCGCCGCCGCCGGCGAAGTTCGAAACGTGGGCCTGGCTGTTTCCATGGTCGGCATTCAGTTCCGGATCGCTGTTGCCCTGCGCGAAGGCTGACGTGGCGAGCGCTGCTGCAAAGACAAAGACTAGAGCCTTTTTCATGTACTGGGTCCCTCTCCTTAGTTAGTGGTTGGGTTGAAATTGACCAAGATCGGCTTCCCATCACAGAGCAATGTGTTTGCCACAGTTCTGTAACGAACCTAAGTCGTTGAAAAGAATGACTTCGATCGGTTCTGCGCAAAGGTAAATGGTATACCACCTGACCCTTTGAAGTCACTATTGGAGGGTCAGGAGTTGAGCACAGGGTCAAGGATTTGACCATTGCTTGACCTTATTTTAACGATGGACAGTGAAGTTTTGATGTCGTGATCTAATCACCCCGTGGGCAAATCGACCATCCGCGTCGTAACCGTACCGCGTTCGGTCACCGTGATCCTGCTCATCATCCTCTCGGCGGCGATGTCTCTGCTCATCCTCAGCTTGTCGGGCCGCGCCTACCTGGGAGCGCGGCTCACGATGTCCGAGCTGGTCTCGCTGATTCACCGCTATGACGCCGGCGCCGTCTCCAACGATGCGCTGCTGGCAACGGCGGCGCCGGCGATTGCGGACCTTCTTTTCTTCATCCCATGGGGTGCACTTGCCTTCCTGGCCTTCGATGGTGGGGATGAGCATCGGCTGCGGACGTATCTGGTGACCCTGGCGGTGGGCGTGACATTTGCGTTGGGGCTGATGGCGTGGCAGAGCAGACTGCCGACGCGCGTGACCGGATGGGACGATGCCGGATGGAACGCGCTGGGTTGTCTCTTCGGCGCCGTGGCCGGTCATCTCCGCAAACGCTTACGCATTCGTTTCGATTAGAGGAGCAGTGAAGTGATTCTTGTCGTCGAAGATGATCCGCAGGTGGCGCGACTGGTGACGCTCGTGTTGCAGCGCAACGGCCGGGAGTGTCAGGTCGTCTCCGACGGCTCGAGTGCACTGGTGCGCGCGAACGAGCTTCGCCCGCAGATGATCCTGGCCGACCTCACCATCAAAGGGATGAACGGCGCGGCGCTTTGCAGCGCGTTGAAAGCGCAGGATTCGACCCGGTCGATCCCGTACATCGTCGTCTCCGGCGACCGCGACATCGCCGAGAAGGCGCGGCAGTGCGGCGCAGATGACTATCTTGTGAAACCATTCGAGTTCCCGGACCTGATCCGCCTCGTTGAAAAATATGCAAGAGCTGAAAGCTGAAAAGCCCCCCGAGTCTCCCGCCGGATCCGATCCCACCAGCCGCCTCATGGCCCGTCTGGAGGAGGAAGGGTTCACCACCGACCTGACCGACGACGACTGGCGCAACTACGGCGAGATCATCTTCCGGCGCGCGGAGAAGATTGCGTTCGCCAGCGGCGAGACGATCTTCATCTTCACGCGCGTCCGCGATCTGAACGAGCGCATTCTCCACCAGACTTCCGAGAGCGTCGTCAACGCCTACAAAGCGCGCAGCGTTGGGGGCAAAGCGCTCTCCGTGCTGCAGTCGACGACCGTCTATCACTGCCTCGTTGCCGAAGGTGACCAGCCGCACAACGATCTGCTCACCGGATACGTCACCCGCGCCGGCGGCGCCACGTTCATCCCCGTGATCATCGTTCCGGAGATCAATCAGGTCATCTATCCCAATCTGGAAGAGAAGGTCGCCAGCGTTCGCCCTCGCATCGAATACCTCCAATACCTCCTCGGCGAGCGCCTCGAGACCGTCGACATGCACCGGCCAACCGTCCACGCGATGTGGATCTCGCTCGCCCTCGTCGTCGTGCTGCTGCTGGCGATCGCAGTGGCGGCCATTCGTTGATCGGACGGATCCGACTGATCCGACCGATCGACTAGTCGCCTGGTCTCCACTAATCTAGTGGGTCATGTCTGCCACCCCCGCACCTATCCCCCCGCCCGAAGATCCGAACCTCGACCTCGGGTTCGGCAGCGTCGTGGCGCGCGAGAGCAGGAAGCGCTTTCTCAATCGCGACGGCACCTTCAACGTGCGGCGCGAAGGGCTCGGCTCCTGGGAGGCGCTCTCCTTCTATCACTACTTTCTGACGATCAGCTGGCCGCGCTTCCTGGCCTGGGTCTCGGGCGCGTACGTTGTGCTCAACGCCCTCTTCGCGCTTGCCTTCATCGCCTGCGGCCCCGAGGCGTTGACAGGGTTTTCGAACCAGTCGATGGGAGAGCGTTTCACGAGATCGTTCTTCTTCTCCGTTCATACGCTGGCCACCATCGGCTACGGCAACATCGTTCCGGTGACCCTCGCCGCCAACGTGCTGGTCGCCTTCGAATCGCTGGTCGGGCTCCTCGGCTTTGCCATCATCGCCGGCATCATGTTTTCGCGTTTCGCCCGGCCCCGGGCGGAGATCATCTTCAGCCGTACCGCCGTCGTCGCGCCGTACCGCGACGGCAAAGCGCTCATGTTCCGCATCGTCAACAAGAAGCGCAACGAGATCGTGGAGATGGAGGCGAAGGTCCTGCTGGCGCGCCGGAAACGCGGCGGATCCAGCGTCACCGATCGTGAGTTCCTTCCGCTCAAACTGGAGCGCGACCGCGTCGTCTTCTTCCCGCTTTCCTGGACCATCGTTCACCCGATCGACGACTCCAGCCCGCTGCGCGGCTGCGCTGCCACCGAACTGCGAGAGATGGATGCCGAGTTGCTCATCCTTCTCAACGGCTTCGACGAGACCTTCTCGCAGACCGTTCACACGCGCTCGTCCTACAAAGTCGACGAAGTAGTCTGGGGGGCGAAGTTCACGAGCATGTTCAACCCGCTGGACGACGACGGAATCATCTCCATCGACATCCGCAAGCTCCACGAGATCGAGCGCACGGAGCCGGCCCAGACGGCGGTGTCATCGAAAGCGGTCAGTTAACGACCTTCCGGACCATCGGTTTTGATGACCGAGTCAAATCATTTGATGACCGAGTCAAATGTTTTGATGGCCGAGTCAAATCACTTGATGGCGGGATCAAATCTCTTGATGGCCGAGTCAAGTCTTTTGATGGCTGGATCAAATGTTTTGATGGCGGAGTCAGATGAGCGGGCGGTACTGCGGCTCGGGAATTGGTTTCCCCGCGTCACGCGCAGCGGCGAGCCATCCTTCTTTTGCGCGGACGGCCTCGGTCAGGGCTTCCTGCGGAGTGGCACCGAACGCGGAGCAGGCTTCGAGGTCGGGAATGTCCGCGATTCATCCACCATCTTCGTCGCTGAAAAACACGTTGATGTGATAATCGCGCATCAGTCCTCCTTCAACCGAAGCTTGTAACGCTCGATTAGACGCAAAATGCGATCCGCTTCATCAGTCCCCGCCCTTTGCGGTGGCGAGAATGGCGTCGCTGGCTTTCTCGGCAATCATGTAGACCGGGGTGACGATGAAGAAACCGGGGATGCGCGGGAAGATTGATGCGTCGACGATGCGGAGGTTCTGCGTGCCGATGACGCGGAACTCGCTGTCGACCACGGCGTTCGGATCGTCCGCCTTTCCCATCCGATTCGTGCACGAAGCGTGGTGGCCCCAGGCATTGTCTTTGACGTATTGCGCGATCTGATCGGAGCCCTGCACATTGGGTCCGGGCGTGATCTCCTGTTTGATCGCCGTGTTGTGCTTCGAGATCGTTCGGACGAACTCCACGCCGTTGACGCATGCGTTCACGTCGGACGGATCGTTCGGTGTTCCCTCGTCGAAGTAGCGGAAGTTGATGTCGGGTCTGTCGCGCGGATCGGCCGACTTGAGTCGCACCCAACCTGCCCGGT
>DATLVW010000548.1:0-22354 GCA_035577085.1 Thermoanaerobaculia bacterium | reverse complement strand
CTCGCCGATGCGCATGTCACCATCGCCACCACGTCTTCCCGCGGTCGCTCCACACCCTCGGATTTGCAGCCCGTCGGCATCGCGCAACTTTTTTCATCCATGGATGACTCGCAGACGCTGGCTCTCGTCTTCGGACGCGAGAACAGCGGCCTCACCAGCGAAGAGGTCCGGCACTGTCAGCGCACGGCCATCATCCCGACGGACCCTGCGTTTCCGACGATGAACCTCGCGCAATCCGTCGGCGTCTTCTGCTACGAATTGTCGACCACGTCGCGCGCCGCCACACCCCGCGACCTGGCGCCGGCCGTGATGATCGAGCGGCTTCACGAACGCGTCCAGGCTTTCCTGGCCGAGGTCGGGTATCTACTCGGCGACAACCCGGACCACATCTACGACGACCTGCGCCTCATCGCCGCACGCGCCGATCTCGACGCCCGAGAGGTCACGATCCTCCTCGGCATCATTCGACAGATGGAATGGAAGCTGGCTCAGGAGAGAGGCGCGGCCAGGTGAGGCTTGTGGGGACCATCGAGGCATTCCGCGATCATGTCGATGAATTTTTCGAGGTCGAACGGCTTGAGGATGGAGTTGCAGATGGCGCCCGGAGGAATCTTGTCGACGCCTCGCTTGCCGGCGGCAGTGAAGACAAGGATGTGAGGCGGCGCATCCTTTTGCTCCCGGCGGACTCGCTCGATGAACTCGTACCCATTGACACGCGGCATCATGAGATCGAGGAGAATGAGGTCGTACAGGGGATCGTTCTTGAGCTTTTCCAGACCGACGGCGCCATCCTCGGCAAGCTCGACTTCGAACTTCATCCGCTTCAAAACGGCCTGCAGCAGGACACGGATTGCCAAGTCATCATCGATGACCAGGATCCTCCGGCCGGTCCCGTCGAGCTTTCCCACCATGAGCACCAAAACTCCCTCTGCTACCTTATTATGCGAAACGCATACCGGCCTCAAGCTTAGACGCTGCATGAGATTACGGCATCCGGCTTCGTTGCACAATGCCCGACCGAACTGAGGTTTATCCGTTCCGCCCGTGGGTGGCGCGGGCCGGTTTTTCGATCGTGCTCGTAGCTGCTGCCGTCACGGCGGCAATCCTGGTGGCGTTGTTCGTGAGTCCCTCAGCCCGCTACGGTTGGATTGGTGAGCACGCGGTCTGGGCGTACATCGCCACGCTTTGGATCGGCGGATTGAAAGTGTGGCTTGGCGCGCGGCGGCCGATCGCGGAGATCGGCGACGAGACGCTGACCCTTCGCCCGCTCCATCAGTTCCGATCGCGAATGGTCCGGTGGGATGCGCTCCGCGGAACCGAACAGATGCTGGGTGGCGACCGGCTGATCGTCTATTGGGACAGCCCCCGAGGATTGCGGTTCGTGGCGCTCAATCTCAACCTCATCAAGGGCCGGCGCAACTTCCTGGCTGCCGTCGACGAGCGGCTGCGGTCGATGGGCTTTGCGGAGAAGACCGTCGAGCGTTCGCGGTATCTCACCCGGCCAGCGTGATCACAGGCGGATGTGACCGTTGACACAGTGACCGCGCCCGGAATAGGCGATCGTGTGTTCACCTTATTGAGACGTAATCTCAATTGATCGGATGAAATCGAATGATCGTCTGCCTCTGCCGAGCGAAAAACGAACGTGACGTGCTGCGAGCCATCGAAGGTGGATCGGAAACGCTTGCCGATCTGCAGGAGTGTGGAATCGGTACCGACTGCGGCGGCTGCCATAACTTCCTCCGCAAGATGTTGAGCGCGAACGAAAGCGTGTCACCGGTCGCCTTCGTGCCGCTGCCGTCCACGGAAGTGTGGTCGGAGAGCGTGGCTTGATAGAGTGACGGGGGAGATTTTCGAAATGAAGGGCGACCAGAAGATCATCGACATCCTCAACGACGTGCTGACGTCCGAGCTCACCGCCATCAACCAGTACTTCGTTCACGCGGAGATGTGCGACAACTGGGGTTACCAGCACCTTCACGATCGCATTCGCAAGCACTCCATCGGTGAGATGAAGCATGCCGAGAGCCTGATCGAGCGTGTGCTCTTTCTAGAAGGCATCCCGAACATGCAGCGCCTGTTCAAGGTCACGATCGGCGAGACGGTACCGGAACAGTTGAGCATCGATCTGGCCCTCGAGGTCGACTCCGTCAAGCGTCTCAACGCCGGAATCGAGACCTGTCGCGAAGCAGAGGACAACAACAGCCGTCATCTGCTGGAAGAAATCCTTGAAGACGAGGAAGAGCATATCGACTGGCTGGAAGCGCAGCTCTCTCTGATCGAACAGGTCGGCGCGCCGAACTACCTGGCCCAGCAGATTCACGAACACGAGTAGCGCGCGGCCTTGGCATCGTAAACTTCGCGCGCTATGACGCCGAAGAAGGAAATCGAGACACTGCGCGCCGATCTGGAGCGGCACAGCCAGCTTTACTACGTTTACGCCACGCCGGAGATCAGCGACTTCGAATTCGATCAGCGTCTTCGCAGGCTTCAGGAGCTGGAGGCGCAGCATCCCGAGCTCTTCGATCCGAACTCGCCCTCGCAGCGCGTGGGCGGCGCTCCGATGACCGGCGAGTTCGCCACGGTCATTCACGACCCGCCGATGCTGTCGATCGAGAACGCCTACACGCTCGAAGAGCTGCACGAGTGGGATGCCCGCGTGAAGAAGGGACTCGGCGTCGAGGAGGTCGAGTACGAGGCGGAGCTGAAGATCGACGGGGTCTCGATCGATCTGCTGTACGAGAACGGCGCATTCGCGCGGGGCGCGACGCGTGGCGACGGCGTACGCGGCGACGACGTGACCGTGAATGTGCGCACGGTGCGCGGCCTGCCGTTGAAGATCGCCACGAAGCTGAAGCGCGTCGAGGTTCGCGGCGAGATCTACATTTCGTCGAACGACTTTGCGTTGCTCAATGCGCAACTGGAGGAAGCGGGGCAACCTGTTCTCGCCAATCCGCGCAACGCCGCGGCCGGATCGCTGCGCCAGAAGGATCCGAAGCTGGTCGCGCAGCGGCGGCTCAGCGCGTTCGTCTATCACTTGGTCGCAACCGATGACGTTCGCGTTACCTCGCAGGCACAGGCGTACGAGATTCTGGCCGCGATGGGATTCCCGCTCAATCCGAAGCGGGATGTCTTCGCGGGCATGGCCGCGGTCGAGGCCTTCATCGACACGGTGCGCGAGCAGCGGCACGACCTCAGTTTCGACATCGACGGCATCGTGATCAAGGTCAACAAGCGCGCGCAGCAACAGGAGCTGGGCGCGACGTCGAAGGCGCCACGCTGGGCGATTGCGTTCAAGTATCCACCCGAGGCCGCGCAGACGATCGTACGCGCGATCAACCTGTACGTCGGGCGAACCGGTGCGGTCACGCCGGTCGCCGAATTCGATCCCGTGCACATCGGCGGCACGAAGGTCGTGAACGCGTCGTTGCACAACTTCGACGAGGTGGGGCGCAAAGACATCCGCGTCGGCGATTCCATCGTCGTCGAGAAGGGCGGCGACATCATCCCGAAAGTCGTCGATGTCCTTGTCGATAAACGCCCCGAGGGAACAGTGCCGGTGGCGTTGCCCGAAACGTGTCCCGCCTGCGGCGAGCCGCTGCATCGTTTCGAAGGCGAGGTGGCCATCCGCTGCATCAACCAGGGGTGCCCGGCCATCGTGCGCGAGTCCCTCTTTCATTTCGGCGCGCGCAAAGCGATGGACATCGAAGGACTCGGCTACCAGACGATCACGCAACTGCTCGACGCGAAGCTCATCACCGATTACGCATCGCTTTACGAACTTCGCGAGGAGGACGTTGCGGCGCTGCCGGGCAAAGGCGAGCTGTCCGCGCGCAAACTGGCCGAGGGGATCGAGAAGTCGAAGACGGCGGAACTGTCGCGTGTGATCTTCGCGATCGGTATACGCATGGTCGGCGAGCGCGCGGCTAAATTGCTCGCCGCGCGCTTCGGTTCGCTCGACGCGCTCATGAATGCAACGGTCGACGAATTGGTCGACGTGGACGAGATCGGGCCGAAAGTGGCGGAGTCGATCACCTTCTATTTTTCGGTTCCCGCAAACCGCGAGCGCATCGAGAAGATGCAGCGACTCGGTGTGGCACCGACGCATGTCGCCGAGGTGCGCGGCGATCTCCTCGCAGGCAAGACGCTCGTCGTCACCGGCACGCTCGCTCGTTTCTCGCGCGACGAGATTCACAAACTGATCGAGCGTGAAGGGGGCAAACCGTCCGGCTCCGTGTCGGCGAAGACGTCGTACGTGATCGCCGGCGACGCCGCGGGCTCGAAGCTCGACAAAGCGAAATCGCTTGGCGTGCCGGTCCTGACCGAGGACGAGTTTCTGGCGATGATCGGCGATGCGTAAGCATCTGGCCGCGATCATCGCCGCGGTCGCGATCGCGCAGCTCTGGCTCGCGCATCGCTACTTCGGCTTCATGACCGGAGACGACGTGGAGGTGTTGTCCGAGGCCTTCCGGCGAGCGCGCGGACTCGACTTTCATCCGTGGGATATCCGCAATCTCTTCGTGCCGGACGTGGTCGTCGCGCCGGTCGTCTGGATCGCATCGAGGCTCGGGATCAGCGACACGCGGACGCTGATCCTTGCGTCGGCGCTGCCTTTCATCGCGCTGACAGCTCTCACGATCGTTCTCGTCTACCGGCTGGCGCTGCGCTGGTGCGAGGACGAGCGGGCCGCGCTCGTGGCCTCACTCCTTTTTGCCATGCACTGGATTCCCCTCGGCTTCGGCAGCACGGTTTACCCGCGAACGCTGGCGGCTGCGTGCGTTGTGGGAGCGGCGCTGATCGTCGAGCGATGGCCGTTTGCGGCGGGGGCGTTGGCCGGACTCGCATTCGCCGACCGCTTCAGTGAGATCGTATTTCTTGTTCCGCTCCTGGTGATGATCACAAAGCACAGACAAGAGTGTCTGTGCCACATTGAACCCTCGCAAGTGGGGTCTGCTCATTCTGGCCGCTCGCAAGAGTTGTCTGCTCAAACTGGCAGCCCGCAAGAGTGTTCTGTCCAGACTGTCCCCTCGCCAGAATGTCCAATCCATGCGCGGAATGGTGTGGCACAGACACTCTTGTCTGTGCCGTGGATGCAGGCGCTGAAGGTGATGGTCGGAGCGACAGTTGCGATCAGCTTGACGGTCGGCCTCTACGACTGGCTCACCTGGGGCGCACCATTCTCGAGCTTCATCAAGTTCACCCACCTCACACTCGTCGCTCCCGACTTTGCGTCGCGGGTGAAGTATCAGGCGCCGTGGTGGTACATCGCGAATCTCGTGCGATGGTGCTCACCGCTGCTTCTTCCGTTGCTTTGGTACGCGCGCCGCAGCCGTGCGATCTGGTTCGTCATCATTCCGCTGCTGGCATTCTCCGCGGTCAGACACAAGGAGCTTCGCTACCTGCAGGTGATGATTCCTTTCCTAGCGATCGCCGCTGCGATCGGCTTCGCGTCGATGTACCGAAGTCACCGCCGCATCGCAATCGCGCTGGTCGCGACCTCGCTCATTTGGGATTTGCACGGAATGCGCTATTTCGCGCGCAAGTCGCAGCCTGCCGTCGAAGCGGCGCAATGGCTGGGTGCGAATCCGCGCGTGCATTCCATCGCCGCCTCCCAGCTCTGGGCGTTCGGCGACAAACTCTTCCTGGGCGACAAGATGGCCATGTCGGACCTCGGTACCCCGCCGGAGAAGTTGCCCGAGGTGACCGCCGACGCTGTGGCGTTGTACGAGACGGATCTCGATGTTCCATCGCGCGTCGAAGCGTTGCGCGCGCTCGGCTACACGCCGGTGCGCACCTTCCGCGATGATCCGGCGCGCGCGGTCGTCGTGTTCATGAAGAAGTAGGCATTACATCTCTTTCCGATACTTCGGATCGAGCGCATCGATAAGCCCATCGCCGAGGAAGTTGAGGCCCATCACGGCCAGCATGATGGCGACACCCGGCCAGATGGCGAGGTGATTGGCGAGCCCGAGGTATCGTCGTCCGGAGGTCAACATTGCTCCCCAGGACGGCGTTGGCGGTTGCACCCCGAGTCCCAGAAACGACAGCGCGGCCTCGGACAAGATCGCGCCGGCCAGGCCGAGCGTGGCCATCACGATCACAGGATTGACGATGTTCGGCAAGACGTGCCGCAGGATTACGCGCGGCGACCGGGCTCCGAGAGCCTTCGCTGCGACGACGTAATCCATCTCCCGCACCTTGAGCACTTGGCCGCGTCCAAGCCTCGCGTAGCCGACCCATCCCTGCGTTGCCAGCGCGATGACAACGTTGTTGAGACTCGGGCCGAGCACCGCCACCATCGCGATCGCCAGGAGGATGCCGGGGAAGGAGAGGAGGATGTCGGTGACGCGCATGATGACGGTCTCCATCCAACCTCCGAAGTAACCGGCCATTGCTCCGAGCGTGATGCCGATGATCGAAGCCAGGATGACGACGCTGAACCCGACGCGCAGCGAAACGCGAGAGCCCCAGATGATGCGCGACAAGACATCGCGCCCGAGGTCGTCGAGACCGAGGAGATGTTCGTGCGAAGGCGCTTCGAGGCGCCGTCCCGTGTCCTGCTGATTCGGATCGAAAGGCGCGATCAGCGGCGCCGCGAGCGCGACGACGATCAGCGCCACGGTCAGGATCAACCCTGAGGTGAATGCGAAGTTACCGAAAAAGCGCTTCATGGTTTGTCGGGTGTCGGGTGTCGAGCGTCGGATATCGGATGCTGGATGTTAGTTCTCAGGTCTTCGAGAGTCAGAGGTGAGTGATTCGGGCAGCTCCGACCCCCGACCCCCGACAACCGACACCCTCACTCAAGTTTGATCCTCGGGTCGACCACGCCGTACAGCAGGTCGCTGGCGAAATTGACGAGGATGTACGTCAGCGCGATGACGAGAATTGAGGCCTGCACCTGCGGGTAGTCGCGCGTTGAGATTGAGGTGAGAAGAAGGCGTCCCAGACCCGGCCACGAGAAGATTTGCTCGGTGATGATCGCACCGGTCAGCAGTGAACCGAACTGCAGCGCCAGGACTGTGATCACCGGAATCAGCGCGTTTTTCAGCGCGTGCCGGAAAATGGCTTGTGCTCGCGTGACGCCTTTGGCGACGGCCGTGGTGACGTAGAGCTGCGTCAATTCGTCAGCGAGGGAAATGCGGATCATGCGCGTCAGGATCGCGGAGAGCGCGAGGCCCATCGTCAGCGACGGCAGGACCAACGACCGCAATCCGGCGTCGCGGCCGGAGACGGGGAACCACTCGTGATTGATGGCGAAGGCGATGATGAGCAGCGGTCCGAACCAGAAGCTCGGCATCGAAACACCGATCAACGCGAAGAACCGCGCCAGATTGTCGATCCATGAGTTTCGATAGATCGCGGAAATGATCCCGAGGGGGAAGGCGACTAGAAGTGCGACGAACATCGAGCCGAACGCCAGCTCGATCGTGGCCGGGTAGCGTGTCTTGATCTGTTCGGTGACGCTGGTATTGGTCTGGAACGAGGTGCCGAGGTCGCCGCGGATGACGTGCGTGACGTAATGGACGTACTGCGTCCAGAGCGGCTGATCGAGTCCCAGCGCTTTGCGGATGGCCACGACATCCTCGGGGCGCGCTCCTTCGCCTGCGATCTGAACCGCCGGATCGCCCGGGATCATGTGGATCAGCGAAAAGACGAGCGTCAGGATCCCGAACGCGATCGGAATCATCTGCAGGAATCGGCGAAGGATGTATTGAGACATGAATTACGACGGATGCGGGCGGAAGGATGAAGGATGAACGCCACAGCGGCCCGGCTCATCCCTCATTCTTCTGCCTTCATCCTTTCTCAATCCCCGAGCGAGCTTTGTGCCATGCCGCCTGTCTGCTGTTTCCCCGTAAAGTTCCAACCGGCGATCTTCATCACCGGCGCGATCGTACCGCCGAAGTGGTTGTACCAGGTGCCGACGCGGCGGCGCTCGCGCGTCAGTCCTTCGATGCGCGAGAAAGCCTCGACGATCGACTGCGTCCAGCGGAGATTCGGCAGGCGAGCCACGATTTCGCCATCGCGGATGAGGAACGTGCCGTCGCGGGTGGTGCCGGTCATGAGCGCGGTTCGCGGCTCGAGGAGGCCGTTGACGTAGTTGAAGCGGGTGACCCAGATGCCGCGTTTCGTCGAGCGGATCAGCTCCTCGCGCGTGGCATCGCCGCCTTCGATGGAGAGGTGAAGCGCGGAGCCGTGATCGGACCCGCCGAGGCTCCAACCGTTGGCGGTGGGCGCAAATCCGAGACGGTCGGCGTAGGCCTTGTCGACGACCGGCGTGCGGACGATGCCGCGCTCGATGATGGCAACGCGCCGCTTGGGCAGTCCTTCGATGTCGAACGGGAAGGGGAGGAACGCGTTGTCGAGCGCATCGTCAGTCAATGTGAAATTCGCGCCGAGGACCTGGTTGCCGATGTTGCCGACGAAGAATGACGAGCCATCCTCGTACGCCGACCCGCTGAACGCGATCATCGTCATCCACTCGAGCACCTCGGCGGTCGCGGGCGGTTCGAGGATGACGTCGTACGGGCCGGGTGCGATGTCTTCGATGACGTCAGCGCGAAGGGCGGCCTTGAACGCGGCCTCTTCGCCGAGGGCGGTGACGTCGACGTTCGAGCGGTCGACGGCCGTGGCGTAGCCGGAGCCGTTCGCGCCGATGGCGATGACTGTGGCGTCGGACGCGGTCATCGTGCAATAGCGCCGGACGCCGTGGGTGTTGGCGACGGCGACCGACGAGGCGCCGGTGCCGTAGACGCCGGCGAAATGGACCCCGTTTGCAACGCCGCGGTCGAACATCGTGCGAAGTGCGCGCGCTTTCTCCGCAGGGGCGATGTTCGCGGTGGCGTCATCGAATGTGCGCACCGAGGGCAGTGGCTCATTCGCGCGGTAAAGCCCGCTGAAGTTCGGCAGCGGATCGGCGTGACGTGCCGCCTCGCGCGCCAGCGCGGCCGTGCGCTCGATCTCAGCATCATCAAATACAGTCGTCGATGCCACGCCCATGGCGTTGTCGACGATCACACGCAACGACAGCTCCGCGCTGATCTCCGACATGTTTTGGTGAACGTTGGAGTTGGCGAACCTGCTGATGTTCTGGTCGGTCGAAATGAACACAGCATCCGCCTCGGCCGTGCCAGCAGCGGCCAGCGCCTGATCGAGGATGGCGAATGAGTCGTGTTCGTTGCGCATGACAATTGAAGGATGAAAGATGAAGGATGAACCGTTCAATCGGTCAGTTCATCCTTCGTCCTTCTGCCTTCATCCTTTCAAACTCACCCCATCTCCACGTTGCGAAATCTCGCCGCGGGCGCTCCGTGCGCCACGCGCATCGTCTGCATCGGATCGCCTTTTCCGCAGTTCGGGAGGCCCCAGATCTGCCAGCTGGCGCGGTCGGCGACGGCGTCGCAGCTGCGCCAGAAGTCGGGTGTCGTGCCGGTGTAGAGCGGATTGCGCAGCAGCCGCCCGAGGCGGCCGTTCTCGATCTCCCAGGCCACCTCGCAGCCGAATTGAAAGTTGAGGCGGAGATCGTCGATCGACCACGACTTGTTCGTCTCGACGAAGATGCCGCGCTTCGTGTCGGCGATGATGTCCGCCATCGGCGTCGTCCCCGGCTCGAGATTGATGTTCGTCATGCGGATGATCGGAATGCGTGCCGCGGTTTCCGCCCGAACGGTGCCGTTCGACGCGCGACCGATCGTCGGCGCAGTGTCGCGTCCGGTCAGGTATCCGACGAACATGCCCTTCTCGATCAGGTGAAAGCGTTGCGCGGGAACGCCGTCGTCATCGAAGCCGAATGAGCCGATCGAGCCGGGGATCGTGGCGTCGCCGACGATGTTGACGAGATCGGATCCGTAGCGGAAGTTGCCGAGCATCGACGGCTGCAGGAACGATCCGCCGGCGAGCGAGATCTCCAGGCCCATGGCCCGATCGAGCTCGGTGGGGTGGCCGCACGACTCGTGGACCTGAAGCGCAAGCTGCGCCGATCCGACGATGAGATCGAAGCGCCCCGCCGGCGCTTTTGGCGCGATGAGCAGCGCCAGCGCCTCATCGCGGATCTCCAGCGCCTTGCCGGGCAGGTTGAGCTGCTCGATGAACTCCCATCCCGCGGCCTGGTAGTCGCCGCCGAACGGATTGGGATACGTGCGGCGCTGGAACTCATCACCCTCGATGGCTACAGCCTCGACCCCGCCGCCCATCTCCGTCGTGGTCTGCTCGATGAAACTCCCGACGGTCGACGCGAAGATCTTTTCCTGGCGGTAGCAGGAGATGTCGCCGGATACCTGATGAATGCGGGCATCGCCGCGCATCGGCTCGGTCGACTGGAGCAGATGCTCGATCTTCTTCTCCAGCGGAATCGACCAGGGATCGATCTCGTACGTCGAGGACCACGCCGCCACGTGCGGCTCGATGTCACTCAGCGTCACCCGCTGCGTCGAGGCGATGTTGCTCGCCGCCGCCACCTCCAGCGCCCGTTTCGCCGTCTTCCTCAGCGACTCCTCGGAAGTGTCGCTGTTCGCCGCGAATCCCCACCCGTTGCCGACGAGCACGCGAACGCCGATGGCCCGGTCGATGGTCGAAGCCAGCGTCTCCACCTCTCCGTTGCGAACACGCACATGCTGCTCATGCGTGGCAGTCCAGCGAATGTCTGCATAGCGCAACCCGGAACCATCGAGGGAGGCGAGAACGTCCTCCAGTTGCGCGCGCGTGGGCTTCATCGGGGAGGGGGATTATAGCGGGGCGCTTTCGTCGAAAACCGTTTCACGCGGAGGCGCGGAGATGCGGAGAGGGTTCCCGTGGAGGCCGCGCGCATCAGGCTCGGAAAAGTTCCTGTTGGACTTCAGTCCTCGGTGGCACTATGGCACGACCGTTACGACTTGAATTCGCTGATGCGCTGTACCACATCACTTCCCGAGGCAATGAACGCCGCGCGATCTTTCGCACCAACCGGGACAGGGAAACGTTCCTGACCTTCCTCGGTGAGGCGACGTTGCGATTCGGTTGGTCCGTCACAGCCTGGGTGCTGATGACGAACCACTTTCACCTCACCGATTCGGTGCTGCGACGATCAAAGGTCTGACCCCCATTCCGTCAGAACTTGAACAGCAGCGCGGCGAAGAGCGCGCTGTCGCCCTTTTTCACGCTGGACGAGGGCGGCTTGGTTTTGTAGTCGTAGACCCAGGCCAGCTTCAGCTCCAGGCGCGTGGCCACCGTGGTCGTGAGGCCGGCGTCGAAGTGGTAGAGGGCGTCGCCGAAATCGCTCGTCTTCCAGATCGCTGTGAGCTTCTGCGTGATCTTGCTCGTTGGCGACAGCGTCCAATCGAAGTTTTCGCCGGCCTTCGCCGCGCCGCCGCTCGTTCGCCCGGCGCCTGCGTTGCTCTCGAATTCTGCGCCGAGGGCGCCATCGACGGTGAGGTTGCGAGCGTCGCTCTTGATGATGCGATAGCCGCCACCGGCGAGCGGCGCGACGAAGTAATTGATGTCCTTGAACGGATCGCGCAGGTACGACACCTCGGCGAACGCGAACGTGCGGTCGGAGAGCGCGTACTCCTCGCGGGCATCAGCCGACGCCTTGTCCACCTGCGTCACGCCGCCCGAGTCGCCCCGCAAGTAGAGCGCGTCAGCCTTGAAGACGAGCCGCGTCTTCGGATCGTATTTCGTGGCGAAGGCGAGGTTGTAGTTCTTTGTGTCGGTGTTGCCGCTGGTGATTGCCAGGCCAGCGCCGATGCTGCTCGTCCATGGTTTCGGCGGCGGCGCTGGCGCGTCTTCTGCGAACATCGGAACGGTCATCAAGAGCAAGACAAGAATCACCACACAGCTTCTCTGCATCGCAAACCCCTTTCGACGCAGCGCGGGGTAGCAAATGTTGAGCCTGATGGCGTCAATCGACGCCGGCGCGGAGCTCCAGCACGTGGGCGGCACGAATGATCGATGTGCCCGGAGCTAACTGCGGGTCGCTGAAGCCGAGCGGAAGGCCGATGGCCGCGCGGGCTTCGGAAAGCCCGCTACGCAACTGCATGACGTCGAGTGCGGCGATACGTTCACCGGGCGCCACGGTGTTCGTGAAGGCGACGGCGGGCAAGTTTGCGAACGCGCGAACGAGGTTGACGGCGGTACGTGTCTCCGTCAGATCCAGCGCCTTGATCGCCGTGCCTGGTGCGACGACGTTGCTGAACTGTGCTGATGTAACGAGGTCCGGAGCGCTCATCGGGGTTGTGCCCGAAGGCGTTTGCGCTGTGATCGCCATCAGCCAGCAGGTATTGATCGGCATGGTGTCGGAATATCCGGAAGTGTTGCCCGAGAACGTCTTGTACGCTTCCCATCCACTGCCAATTGAGGTGCGCCGGTAAATAGTGTAAGAGGTCGCGTTCACGACTTGCGACCACTGAACGCTGATGTCGCCCTGTCCGAGGAACGCGGAGCCTTTCGCGGCGATGACGGGGGTTCCGGTCTGGCTGATATACCCGGTGATGTTCTGGTCAGCAGTCGAACTGTCGTACGTGCCATCGCCCGGATAGGTGACGTGGACCGTATTCAGCCCTAACTTCATCGTGGCGGTGATCTCAGCAATGCCCTGGACGATCGGCGCCGATCCTGCCGCAGCGCCGTTGATCCAGAAAGAGATTGTACCGGTAGCATTCACCGTACACGATGCCCGGACGGTCACGTCGGTGCCAGCGATTGGCTGACTGGGCGATGTGGAAATCGACATGAACAGGAGTGGTTTGATGATGACCTGCTCATAGCTCGCCGTTGAAGCTTGGTAGTTCGCATCGCCGGCATAATCCACGGTCAATGTGTGAGTGCCCAAAGGCAACGTGCTGACTATAGTGTTCATGGAAAAAGAGCTGGTCTTGAGGGTCGTCGTGCCTTCGCGCAGAATGAGCGAGCCCGAGGGTCCTGGAACAGCCGAGGGCACTGGATACGACATGCTTGCGACAATGCGTACGCCGTCATGGAGTCTTGCCGGGTTCGGGAACGCGGAGACACTGATGCTTGTGAGCGCTTTACTCACGTTCAGATTCAAGGAATTGGTGGCACTCAAATAGTTCTCGTCCCCGCTGTATGTTGCCGTCACGACGAAAGAACCGACCCGGTACCCGGATCGGAACGTCGCTATTCCGGTCGGGTCGAGAATGCTCATAGCCACCGGAATACCATCGATTGAAAAGGTCACGGCTCCTGTGAGTGGGGTCGTTCCGCCGCTCATTGTGGCCGTGATGGTGACGGCTTCGCCGTACTGCGGCGAGGGCTTATCAGATGTGAGGGCAAGGCCTGGCTGTGCCACGGGCGCCGGAGATCCGTAGGTCAGAAGAATGTCAACATCGTCCGCAATCGAATTGGTTACAACGAGGTCGGGCGATCCGTTGCCGTCAATATCAGCGACATCGAGTGCGGTTACCCAAGTCGTCCGAAAACGGGCGTAGCGCGAGAAGCGGCCGCTTCCATCGCCAAACAACACGGTGGTTCCGAAGGCCACGTCCATCTTCCCGTCGCGGTCGAAATCAGCGGTCCTGACCGGCCCGAACGGCGTCGGTGAGACCGGGAAATCGATCGGCGCGCCAAAACTCCCGTCGCCGTTTCCCAAACGAACACTCGTTCCAGTTGAAAGGATGTCGAGTTTGCCATCGCCATTGAAATCGGCAAGGGCAACGGGATCGGTTGCAAAGCCGGGAAGCGGAGAATGCGGAGAGAAGGCGCCGTGTCCGTCGTTGAGGGCGACGACGATTCCAGCGCCAGCATTCGTGACTATATCGGGATACGTATCGCCATTAACGTCACCAAAGAGGGCTACGCCTATCGGAAACGTTACGGTGCTCATGGCAGAGAAGGTGCCGTCGCCATTCCCGTGGTAGACGATAAAAGGGATTCCCTGATCAAAGAAGAGATCGAGCTTGCCATCACCATCAAGATCGACAAGTTGAGGTGTGTTGTTCACCGCGAAATTGAGATGTACGGGCGCGGAGAACGTGCCATCGCCGTTTCCCATGAGCACCTCGGCCGGATTGCCGGCGACAACAGCGTCCGCCTTTCCGTCTCCGTTGAGGTCTCCAATGGCAAACGCCCCCCCTGCAGTCTGGCCGAGGTTCGTATAGAGGGGAGCAGCCATCTTGCCGGTGCCGTCATTGATCATCACGGCCAGTTCCCCGAAGGGAGGGGGATTGACATGCATCGGGGTGGCGACGATGTCCGGTTTCCCATCGCCGTTCATGTCCGCTGCTACCGCGAGTGATCGTACCTGGCCAAAATTGGGTTCAGGAGCTGTTCTGCCCACTCGATAGCTGCGAGGGGCCTGAAAAGTACCGTCGCCGTTGCCTCGCAACAAGGAGAGCGCTGGGATTTCAAGATTGTAATCAAGCGTCACCACGTCGACCTTTCCGTCATCGTCGAAGTCCGCGGCTATGCTCTTGAATGCGCTCGGCCCCGATACGAACAGTGCAGACTCGGTGAAGCTCCCATCGTTTCGACCTCGCTGGATCGACACGACACTACCGCCTTCTTCGCACCACAGGTGATCGGCAATTCCGTCGGCGTCGAAGTCGGCGATCGTCCCTGTGAAGGGCGGCGCGGTTAGGTACACGGGCGGCTGAAACGAACCATCGCCGTTGCCGGCAAGAAAGACGTTGCCCACAGTGATATCGAGCTTTCCGTCGCCGTTGTGATCGGCAACGGTAAGAGTCGTCAGATCGCAGTTACAGTTGGTAATGACGCCGCTGTTGGAAAACTGGCCTGTGCCGTCGCCGAAATAGACGCCGATCATGCCAGTGACGCTGGCGTCTGCCCCGACGACGAGGTCGAGATGGTGATCGCCGTTGATGTCGGCGAGTGCGACCTTGTGCACGGGCTGAACCGTGGTGAACGGATGTTCGACACCGAAGGTTCCATCTCCATTGCCGAGGAGAACCTTTACGGTGTGAATGCCGTCGGAAAAGGCGAAGTCGAGTTTGCCGTCGCCATTGACATCATCGATAGCCCAGCTATCGAAGTACCCGCTGAAAGGCGAGGAAACGGACGGTGCGAATGAGCCGTTCCCGTCATTGAGAAGAACCTCGAGATTGTCTGCGGCATTGATGATGAGGATGTCCGGTTTGTGATCACCGTTGAAGTCACCGGTAGCGATGTCGATTGTGCCACCCTGTCCGAAACGGATCGGGATCGGGAACGGGTTGTGGAACATCGGCGCCTGCGCCGAGAGCGCGGACGCACTAGCGATAAGAGCGAGCGCGCACGCGACAAGCGCTAACCTTCGCGGGAACATTGATTTGACGGGGACCAACTGCTCGCATTCTACAGTTCGCGCGCCGGGTTAATTCCGTCGTATTACCTCGGCCTGTACAACAGCGGATAGGGATCGATCGCTGTGCCGGTCCACCAGCGTCGATCGGGATCGAGCTTGATCACGGCGAAGTGGAGATGGGGGGTGTCTTTGGGCGCGTTGCCGGTCGTGCCGACGTAGCCGATGAGATCGCCGCGCTTCAGGATCTGGCCTTCATGAAGGCCCATGGCGTAGGCGTCGAGATGCGCGTAGTAGTAGCAGTAGCGCTGTTCGGGATCGTATTGATAGACGGTCAACCCGCCGGCGACGCTCGTGAATAGTTTCTTGACCGTGCCGTCGTCCGTCGCGACGACGTTCGTGCCGCGCGCCGCGAGAATGTCGAGCGCATCGTGGCGCCGGGTGTCGCCGCCGCGCATCTCGTCGAACGTATCGTGGATCGTGCTCGGATCGATGCCTTCTACCGGCATCGTCAGTGGACGTGGTCCTTCGCCCGGTGTGAGAAGCATTCTCGGCGTTACCGGGACAGTGGGCAGCGAGGCATTCGTTCGCGTTGCCTGCCGGAACGCGGGCGCGGGAGCAATCACGCTCTGCGTTGTTCCCGACGCCATCCAGGCCAGTCCGGCGACACCGGCCACGCCGACAGCCCATCCCATCTTCTTGGCGACTCTCATTGCTCCAGTACCGCGGGCATGCCCGGTGTGACGATCTTCGCGAGCTCGCTGGCGTCCCAGTTCGTCAAGCGGATGCAGCCGTGCGACGTGGTCTTGCCGATCGTCGAAGGATCGGGCGTGCCGTGAATGCCGTAGTGCGGTTTCGACAGATCGATCCAGACGACGCCGACAGGGTTGTTCGGGCCGGGAGGCAGCTTTGCTTTCTTGTCGGTGGGCTCTGCGTCCCAGAAAAGGTCGGGGTTGTAGTTGAACTTCGGATTCCATTCGACGCCGTTGATCTTCCACTTGCCGATCGGGAGGGGATCATGGACGCTGCCGATCGTCGCCGGATAGGTGGCCAGCACATTGCCGCTCGCATCGATCGCTTCGACGGCTTGCCTGCTCTTGCTGACGCGAATGCTCATTCCTGCCGTCTTCGGCAGCGGGGGGCGAGCCACATTCGGAACCTGAATGACCGCGCCGGCTTTGTCGAATGCGATGCCGTGATTGAGCTTTTGCAGCAACGCCGGGCTGACGTGAAAGCGCTCACCCAGTTCTTCGGCGAGTGAGGTGTAGCCCAGCGCGGCGAGCTTCGCTTTGTCGGCGGTTTCCGTCGGGATCGGCGCAAACGGGCCGGTCACGTCGGCGGCAGTGATCGTGTAGGGCGTGATCGTGGGTGCGGTGTCGGCGTTCAGCGCTTTCCACGTTGCGGCGCTGACGTTCGAGCCGGACGGAATCTTCCGCGATGCGTTGAATGCCGCGACGGCCGAACGCATGTTGCTCCCGTATCGTCCGTCGATCTCGGCGGGGGAGAAGTGCGCGCGGTCGAGAAGGATCTGCGCCCGCAATATGGCCGGGCCTGGTTTGCTGGCCGATGTGAGAGCCGGCGTTTTCGTTGCGTCATTCGTCGCAACTGCCGTGAACGGCTGCGCAACGTGCCGTGCCACTACACGCGCTTGCGCGACAGTGGCCGGGCCGAGGAGGAGGAGAGAGAGACCACGGGCATAGGAAATCTTCATGTGGGCTGATCAATTGCAGGATCGGAGCCACGGAGGAAAGGCTTATCTGCCAGACGTTTGCAGCCGCCACAGTCCGACCGTCTTGTCCTCACTGCTGCTGGCCAGCCACTTTCCGTCGCGGCTGAGCGCGACGTACATGACCTCGTCCGCGTGCCCGGCCAGTTCCTGCTGCAGCATTCCGTCGTGAACGCGCCAGAGCCGGACAGTCGTTCCGTGCGTCGATCCCGGACCGGCGATCTGCTTCCACAACGTACCCAACGCGCCGCGCTCGCGGCCTCCGCTGGCGAGCCATTGACCATCTGCGCTGAACGCAACGGAGTAGACGTGGTTCGGCGTTTCGATCGTGCGCAGAAGTGCTCCGTCCTTCACGCGCCAGATGCGGATCGATGAGTCGTCGCCGCCGCTTGCGAGCATCTGACCATTCGGGCTGAAGTCGATGCCGACCACGGCCTCCTTGCTCCCCGTCAGCGTCCGTACGAGCGATCCCGAATCGCTGCGCCAGATCCTGATGGTCTTGTCGAAACTGCCGCTCGCGATCAACGAGCCATCCGGGCTGAACGCGACATGCCAGACATTCAGCGTGTGACCGCGAAGGGTTCTTAGCAGCGCACCGTCCGCGCAACGCCAGACTCTCACCGTTTTGTCCTCGCCGCCGCTGACGACGCGTTGACCATCCGGACTGAAGGCTACGGACCAGACGACGCCTTCGTGTCCCTTGAGCGTGCGCATGAGCGCCCCATCGCCCACGCGCCAGATTCTGACGTTGTGGTCGTAGCTTCCGCTGACGAGCCACTGTCCGTCGGCGCTGAACGCGATCGACGTCACCCCCTCGGGATGCAGCAGCGTCCGCAGCAACTTGTCATCGGACAGCCGCCACAACTTCACCGTTCGATCGGCGCTGCTGGTGGCGAGGATTTGCGAGTCGGGGCTGAAGGCAACCTGCCGGCCGACGTCTGCATGCCCGCGGAAGACGTGTTGGAGATGAGCACGTAACGTCTGCGAGAACGCCGGCGTTGCCAAAGATAGAAGGATCAGAGTCCAGAGGACCCACTGCATCATTTTCCTGTGCACCGGGCCTATTACGGGCAGTCGAGGAGTTAGTTTTTCGTTCAGATCGCAAAGGAGTACCACCGCCGGGCGAGGACGCCCGCCGGTTGCAGGCAAGAATGCCTGCACTACGTCTTCAGCTTCTTCGGTGCCACCATGCGCCACGACATCGCCACGATGTCCGCAGCCTCCTCGGGGGTCACGGCCGACATTCGCATCAGGACTGCGGGGTATCCGAGGTAGTGATCGGTGATGTAGAAGGCGTGCGGTTTCGTTTGCATCAACAGATCGCGCTCGTCGAAGCTGATTCGGAACGCGACCGAGTCGCCGTCTTCCTTCAGCCGGGCCATGAACTTTCCTTTGACCCGCAGCGCTCGCGTGCCGTAGGACGTTCCCTCTTCTACGCCGGGATGCTTCAGCGCCAGGTCGCGAATCAGATCGAACGTAACCGCGCGTCGCTTCGATGCCATGCAGACAGTTTAGCGGCCCCGTGGCATGCTTCACGCGAATTGCACGGAGGATCGGGATGCTGACGCAGGAACAACTGGCGTCGATTGAATCGGCGCGTCAAGCCGCGGGAGGGTTTCTGCCCGCGGGTGAAGTTGCGAGAATCATCGCCGGCGGCATGAGCATCGAGCAACTCATGCTCGATCTGATTCCGCTGGCGAAGACGTTCGCGATCCCGCCGATCTCGAACTTCTTCGTCGGCGTCGTGGCGCTCGGCAGCAGCGGCAGCCTTTACTTCGGCGCCAACTACGAGTTCCCCGGACACGCGCTGACCTTCAGCGTTCACGGCGAGCAGGCGGCTACCGTGCAGGCGCTATCGAACGGAGAGACCGGCGTCGAGATGCTGGCCATCTCCGCGGCGCCGTGTGGCTACTGCCGCCAGTTTCTCAACGAGCTGACTACGGCGCCGACGCTGAAGATCATCCTTCCTGACACACCGGCAACTCCGCTGACAGCGCTCCTTCCCGCCGCCTTCGGCCCGATTGACCTCGGCGTCACCGGGGGCCTGATGTCGCCGCGATCGCATGGGATGACGTTGGCTGAGTCAACGAATGATGAGGTCGCGCGCGCCGCGCTCGACGCCGCGAACCGTTCGTACGCGCCCTACAGCGCGAGCTACGCCGGCGTGGCGCTGAAGACGAGCGACGGAGGCATCGTCACGGGATCAGTTGCCGAGAACGCCGCGTTCAATCCGAGCATGTCGCCGCTCGAAGCAGCGGTCGTGAACCTGGTGATCGGCGCCGGCAGAAAGTACATCGACATCGTCGACGCCGTCCTCGTCGAAGCGCGTGATTCGAAAGCAAGTCAGTCGGGCGTGACGCGCGAGATTCTCGGTTCGATCACCCAGCTTCCACTTCGCATCTACGAAGCGGTGGCGCCGTAGCGCATCGATGACCGCAAACGGCATGACGCGAACGCGTGCTCTGCTGCTCGTCGGCATCGCCGAGCTTCTGGGGATGTCGCTTTGGTTCACGGCGTCCGCTGTGGCGCCGCGCATCGCGTCGGAGTGGAAGCTCAGCGCCGGCACGACCGCGTGGCTGACGCTGGCCGTGCAACTCGGCTTCGTCGCTGGCACTCTGATCAGTGCGATGGCCAACCTGCCGGACGTGATGAGCGTGCGGCGTTTGTTCGCGGTGTCGGCGCTGGCAGGAGCGATTACGAACGCGCTGTTTGCGTGGCTCGCACGCGACGCGATGATGGCGATCGCGCTCCGTTTCCTGACCGGAGTCTTTCTCGCAGGCGTCTATCCACCGGGGATGAAGATCATCGCCACCTGGTTTCGCGAAGGTCGCGGCTTCGCGCTCGGCGTGCTCGTCGGCGCGCTCACGCTCGGCAAGGCGTCGCCCTATCTCATCAACGCGGTCGGCTCGCAGAGCTGGCGCATCAATGTCGCATTCGCATCGTTGCTCGCGGCGGCCGGGGGGCTGATCGTGCTGTTCTTCGTCAGCGACGGACCCTTCGCGCTGCCCAATCAGCCGTTCGACCTGGGGCAGGCGGCCGACATCGTCCGCAACCGCGCGGTGCGTCTCGCCAACTTCGGCTACTTTGGCCACATGTGGGAGCTGTACGCGATGTGGACGTGGATCCCGGTGATGCTGCGCGCGAGCATGATCATGAGCGGCTCGCCGGCGCGCCTGGCGGAAGTGGGGTCGTTCATCGTGATCGGAAGCGGCGCGGTGGGCTGCGTGATCGCCGGCCGTTTCGCCGATCGCATCGGGCGCACCATCGTTGCCTCGGCGGCGATGATCGCCAGCGCAGCCTGCTGCGTCGCGATCGGATTCCTTTTCGGCGGACCACCGATCGCGCTGCTGGCTGTCGCCGCGATCTGGGGCGCGACGGTCGTGGCCGACTCGGCGCAGTTCTCGGCGTGCGTCACCGAGCTTTCTGATCCGCGCTACATCGGCACCGCTCTCACGCTGCAGACATGCATCGGATTCCTGATCACGACCGCGTCGATCAGCATCATGCCGCGCATCGAGCATGCGCTCACCTGGCACTGGGCCTTCGCCATCCTCGCCCCCGGCCCGATCCTCGGCACGATGGCCATGCTTCGTTTGCGCGCATTGCCCGAGGCGAAGAGGATCGCGCAGGGGAGGCGGTAGGCGCGTGGCCCGTGCGAAAATGGAGCCTTATCGGGAGGACTTGATGAGACGAGCCAGCCGAATCGTGATCCTGCTGCTGTGCAGCGGTCTGCTACTCGCGGGCGCGAGTCGCGTCGAAGCCCAGGATGCCTTCGCCGGCGTCTGGCGGGGAGGCAACGATCCTTACTACCTCTGGATCGGTACGAACTTCAACGACTTCAAGGCCAAGTGGGAGTCGTTGAGCGCGCAGAACCTCCGCCTGGTCGATCTGGAGATTTACAACCAAGGCGGGCAGCAGAAGTTCATGGGCGTCTGGCGCGGCGGCAACGATGCGCACTACCTCTACGTTGGCGTCGAGTGGAACGAATTCAAGGCGAAGTGGGATGAGCTGACGAAGCAGAACCTGCGGCTCACGATCGTCAGGACCTACGTTGAAGGTGGCAGACGGAAATACGCCGGCGTCTGGCGTGCGGGAAGTGATGCCTACTATCTCTGGGCCGGCGTCGATTGGAACAGTTTCAAGGCCAAATGGGATGAGCTGAACAATCAGGGTCTGCGCCTGATCGATATGGAGACTTATGTCGAAGGCTTCTCCCGAAAGTACATCGGGGTGTGGCGCGCCGGCAACGACGCCTACTATCTCTGGGCTGGCGTCGATTGGAACAGCTTCAGGGCCAAGTGGGATGAGTTGAAGAAACAAAACCTGCGGCTCACAGTCCTCAAGACTTACGAAGAATCCGGACAGCGCAAGTACACGGGCGTCTGGCGCGGCGGCAGCGATGCGTACTACCTGTGGGTCGGCGCCGACTACGAGAACTTCACGTCCAAGTGGCACGAACTGGTGGGGCAGCATCTCCGCCTCGTGAGCGTGGCCACGTATCCGGGCTGCGGCGACTGCGCGAACCATGTCGTTTCCAACAAGGCGTACGACTACGGCATCACCGGTCACGACACCGTCTACCACTGGCCGGTCGATGTCGATGGCAGCAACAAGTGGGTGCGTCTCTCCGCGCTCGAGTTTTCGGGCGCGCCATTCACCCTTCCGTTCTCCAACACGAACGTGAAGCGCTGGAACGGCTGGTTGTATAGCCCGGGCTCATGGCACCACGCCGTCGATTACGCGATCGACCTGAATCAGACGTTTCCGATCAAGGCCGCGGCGGCAGGGAAGGTCATCTTCATCGGCTGGGACAACTGGTCCGGAAATACGATCGTCATCAGTCACAACGTCGGTGGGAAAGTGGATGCCTTCCGCACGATCTACATGCACATGAGGAACGGCCCGGCCGCCGACTGCGCGCACGCATGGTCCGGCACCGTCCCGACGCTGAGCGGCGACACTCTGACGAAGTACAAGGGCCACCTCAATGCCAGCGGCTGCCTGTCGAATCCGGGAAGCCGAAACCCGAGCGTGACGAACTGGGGAACGAACGCCCAGACCATCGCCGTTGCCGTTAATCAGCAGGTGACGGCGGGTCAGGTTCTTGGATGGGCCGGCGACACCGGTCCCGGCGGTAACGGCGGCAGCGACGCGACGGCGAACACGCACCTGCACATCTTCTTCACGGTGAAGGATCCGACGAACGGCCAGTTCTACTTCTTCGACCCGTACGGAATCTACGGCTATCCGAGTTGCTATCCAACCGCGACGACCGGATCGGCAGGCGGCGTCTGCGCGCGCTATCCGATCGCCTGGAAGGGAGGCGCGCCGCAGTACCCGTGATGGGCGGACGGTCGGACAAAAGAATCAACCACAGAGACACTGAGGACACAGAGTTG
>DATLVW010000547.1:0-4107 GCA_035577085.1 Thermoanaerobaculia bacterium | reverse complement strand
GCGCAGCGCGCGCGACGCCGCCGCGGTGTCCAGCAGCGCACCCGAATCGATCACGATCCGCCGCGTGACCTGCTCGAGCTCGCGGACGTTGCCAGGCCAACCGTGTCCGGCAAAGACATCGAGCACGCTCTGCGACGGGCCGGGAATCGACGGCCGCTTCATCTCCTCGGCAATGCGATGCCGGAAGAAGTCGACGAGCAGTGGGATGTCGGATGCGCGCTCGCGCAGCGGCGGAACCGCGATCTCGTAGCCCGCCAGCCGGTAGTAGAGGTCCTCGCGAAACTTTCCCTCGCCAACGAGCCGTTTGATGTCGCGGTGCGTCGCGGCGATGAGGCGCACATCGACGCGATGGCTCTTCTCGGAACCAAGCGGGGTGACGACGCCGTCCTGCAGAAAGCGGAGCAGCTTGACCTGGAAGGCCGGCGAGATGTCGCCGATCTCGTCGAGAAAGAGCGTCCCGCCGTCCGCGCGGGAAAGCGCACCACGCCTGTCCTGCCTCGAATCCGTGAACGCTCCTCGGGTCGATCCGAAGAGTTCGTTCTCGAGCAGCGAATCGGGGATCGCACCGCAGTTGATGGCGATGAAGGGGCCGGCAACGCGCGCGCCGAGGTCGTGAATCGATTGGGCAACCAGCTCTTTGCCGCTGCCGCTCTCGCCGAGGATCAGCACCGGCACGTTGAGCGGCGCCACCCGCGCGATGGCCTTGTACATCGCGATCATCAGCGGATGCGAGCCGACCATACGCGACGGCGGCCCCGGCTCGACCTCGACTCCCTCGGCAGTGCTGACATTGAGCGCCGCACGAACGCGCGCGATGAGATCGTTGAGATCGAACGGTTTGGCTAAGTAGTCGAACGCTCCGAAGCGCTGCGCCAGAGCGGTGGTCTCGATCGAGCCGCGCGCTGTCATCAGAATCACGCGCGGCGGATCGCGCCGTTCGGAGATGGCCTGGAGCAGCGTGATGCCGGTCTCGCCGGGCATGTAGATGTCACTGAGCACGAGGTCGATGCGATGCGCGCGAAGCATCTGCAGGGCGGCCACGGTGTCGCCCGCCTGGAATGTCTTCAAGCCGACTTTCTCGAGGGCCATGGCGGCGCTCTCGCGGATTCCGGCATCGTCATCGACTACCAGCACCGAGGCCATCACATCGCTCCTGTCATCGGCTCAGACACCGCCCCGTGCAAAGTAACGGGCAGAGTAACGCTGAAGCGGGAGCCGCCGCTGGGCACGGCCTCAACGCCCGCTTCTCCGCCGTGCCATCGCGCAATCTCAGCAACCAGAGAAAGGCCAAGCCCGAGTCCCTGCGTTCCTGCGGCGGCTGCGCCACGAACAAAGCGCTCGAAGATCCGTGCGCGATCCCCCTCGGCGATACCAGGACCGCGATCTTCGACCTGGAGAACGGCGTCGTGGCCCCTGCGAGTCACGGTCACACTGACGGAGCCGGACGTGTACTTCAAGGCGTTCCCGACGAGATTGTCGATGACCCGCTCGATCAACGCGGCGTCCGCGCGGACGAGTAGTCCAGGCTCCGCGCTCACGAGCAGAGTGCGATCTGTGCTGGCGCGGAGAAAGTCGACGCGTGCCGTAGCGAGAGCTCCGAGGTCGACGATGGATGAGGAGACCGCGAAGTCGCGGAGCGGCAAGCGCTCGAGATCGAGCAGAGTGCCGACCATTGTCTCCAGTTTGCCAGCCTCCTGTTCGAGGAGGGACGTCACGCGCTGCCGCTCGGCGTCGGAGAGCTCGAACAGACCGAGTAGCTGGGTGAGGTTCCGCATCGACGCCAACGGCGTCTTCAGCTCGTGCGCAAGGACGCGCTTCGATTCGGCATCGCGATCCCGTTGAACGAGGAAACGTGCCTCGCTGCTGGCCAGCGCAGCAATCATTGTTTGCGCTTCGAACGCGGCGCTGGTGAGGATGACGGAGGCGAGCATCGTCGCGAACGGTACGGCAATTCCGTTGCCGAGGAGCAGAAGGCCTCCTGCGACGATCACGATGATTGCGGCGATGGCGACGATCCGGCGCCGTCGAAGGATGGCAAGCGCGCCGACGGAGATTAGTGTGAAGCCGCCCGAGGAGATCGGCGCCAGCTCGCGGATGACGTCGCCGCGGATGAGCGATTCGGTGGCTGCCGCATGAACGGTCACGCCGGGATTGGCGACTCGCCGCGAGGAAGTAGGCGTGAGCACGCGGTCGCCGAGGGCAATCGCCACAGGGCCGACGAACACGAGTTTGCCACGCAGTTGCGACGCTCCCGAACCGTCGCGAATCAGTGCGGCGGCACTGATCATCGGAATCCTGCCCGGACGCGTTCGGAACGCCGGCGCGAGCGTGCGCCCGACAGGCACCGGCGCGCCGGTGATCAGCGAAGACGCTTCAACCGAAAGCGCCACGAGCGAACGGTCTTCATTCTGTTTGGTGGCGGAGAAACGCCGCACGATGCCGTCGTGATCGATCTCGAAGTTGCCATGCACAGGCGTCATCGCCGCGGCCAGTGCAGGCACAGGCAGGTGCCATTGGCCCTGTTCATCGAGCGCGGAGACAGCGAGCGTCGGCACACGCCGCGCCGCCGCGGCGAGCTGGTCATCGCCGGCACGCCCGTCCGCGAGAAGGATGTCGAGCACCACGCCGCGCGCGCCGGCATCCGCAGCGCGATTGACGATCGCGGCAAGAACAGCGCGTTCCCACGGCCACGGACCGATCGCGCGCAGCGAATCTTCATCGATACCGACGACGACCGTCATCGTGGCGTCTCGCGGCGGAAGCAGCCGCAATGCGAGATCGCGAACGGGCAACTCCAGAGCATCGACCGCGTCGGACGCGGTCAGAAACATCACCGCGATTCCAGCCGCGATGGCAATGAGTAATGCCGTCCGCTTGCGCATGTTCGTATGGTACGACGCAGGAACGAGGGCGACGTTGCATCAA
Organism: Thermoanaerobaculia bacterium; assembly: GCA_035577085.1. Classification (GTDB taxonomy): domain Bacteria; phylum Acidobacteriota; class Thermoanaerobaculia; order Gp7-AA8; family Gp7-AA8; genus JADGNZ01. Next base: position 1,182 of record DATLVW010000547.1, on the reverse strand, counting down.
ATCATTGACGCCAATTTCGCGCGCAAAAGCTTCCCTAATGGCGATCGCGGAATGGCATCAACTCGATGAACCGCGCGGATCCGCTCGAACGGATGGACGCGCGCGTTGAACGCATCGACCACCGCGTCAGCATCGACCGTCGATGCGAGATGAATCACGCAACCCAGCCGCTCGTCGGGCATCGCCACGATGGCAGCGGAATCTCCTGCCAGCTCTCGGAGAATCCGATCGAGGCGCCCGAGGTCGACGGACTCGCCGCCGATTTTCACGAAGTCCGAGGCGCGTCCGTGGATGCGTAGTGTTCGCCCATCGATGATGCCGGCATCCTCGGAGATGAACCAACCGTCGATCTTTGGATCGGTCAATCCTTCGTTCGCCACGTATCCGGTCAGCAGCGATGATCCACGAAACGCCAATCGGCCGTCGGGTTCGACGCGCGCTTCGAGATGAGGAAGGAGAACGTCTTCGATCGCGATGGTCGAACAGCATTCGCTCATCCCGTAGCTCGGAAGGACAGGCCATCCGGCTTCGCGCGCACGCGCGACGGCGACCTCGTCGAACGCACCGCCGCCGACCAGAATGGCGCGAAGGCTCTGTGATGGCGTGAGGCGCTCAGCGAGGAGGTCGTGCACCTGCGCAGGCACGAGCGAGGCGAGCGTGGCCTCCGATTCCGCAAAGTCCTGCGCATTCCAATCCATCGGCAGTGCGCGCGCGCCGGCCAGGTGACATCGCGCGTAAACGCCAAGACCGCCGACATGAAACGTCGGAAGGACGGCGGCCCAGACATCGGCATCGGTTACTTCAAGCCGTTCGTTGACCGCTGCCGCGGAAGCGAGGATAGCGCGTTTCGATAGCGCAACGAGCTTCATGGCGCCGGTCGATCCCGAAGTGGCGACGAAGACATGGGCCTCGAGGGCTGGCGTCATCCGCTCAAACCTCTCCCGCTCCTCGGCAGGCATGCGCGGATTGAGGAGAAGGTGGGACGCGGCGGATTCGAAGTCGATCATGGGCGTTGGGCGCCAAAATCGCCGGCGAGCCGCCGGCGATACAGCCGCCGGGCCGGCGGCGCTACGTCTGCTCGCGGTGCGACGTCTGTTCGGGGCGCTACGTTAGCCGCCACGCGCGATGGTTGGAGTCGCCCTGCTCCTCCATCGAGCGCCTTCTCCCCCCGCGCTTTTTGCG
>DATLVW010000546.1:0-3399 GCA_035577085.1 Thermoanaerobaculia bacterium | reverse complement strand
GTATCTACATCGCCACCGGTCACTACGATTCGATCAACTCCGACAACTCGAACGCGACGCTCGACGCCCCCGGCGCCGATGACGACGCATCCGGCGTTGCCGTAATCATGGAACTGGCGCGCGTGCTTTCGCAGCATCCGCTCGAGGCCACCGTAATGTTGGTGGCCGTCCAGGGCGAAGAACAGGGACTGCTGGGATCGCGAGGGCTGGCCGAAGAAGCCGTGGCGAAGAAGTGGAACGTCGAGGGGATGATCACGAACGACATCGTCGGCGGCGCGGTCGGCGGCGAAGGTGACATCGACAATCACACCGTGCGCATCTTTTCGGCGAACCCGAAGGGCGCGGGCGAAGGATCGGCGCGGCACTGGGCACGCTTCGTTCGCGACGGCGCGCGCGTCTGGCTCCCGCACGTCAACGCGCGCCTGATCTACCGGCTCGATCGATTCGGCCGCGGCGGCGATCACACGCCGTTTTTCGAGAAGGGCTTCCCCGCCATCCGCTTCAGCGAGGCGAATGAGGACTACAAACACGAGCACCAGACCGTGCGCGTGGAGAACGGCATCCAGTACGGCGACCTCCCCCAGTTCGTCTCCCCCGACTACATGCGCGTCGTCGCCTCGGTCAACGCAGTCGCCCTCGTCACCGCCGCCTGTGCTCCGGCCGCGCCGCGGAACGTGAAAGCCTCCGGAGCCGTGACCAACGACACGACGATGAGCTGGGACATGGGAACGGACACCGATCTGGCCGGCTACGAGATCGTGGTCCGCGAAACGACGTCCGACGACTGGGAGAAGGTGATCCCGGTAGGAAAGGTCAGCCGTTACACGCTCAAAGACTTCACGATCGACAACGTTTTCATGGGCGTTCGCGCGATCGATCGCGACGGCAATCGCTCGCCGGTACGCACGCCCGAGGAACGGCTGCCGCAATAGCTGGCGGCGAGACGCCGCCATGCCAGCCGCCGAGACGGCGGCGTTCCGATCAGACGCGCCTACGTCTTCTTGATCGACAGCCGCGTCGAGTGCGGCTCGACGAGGATGCGGGCAGGATCGGCGGGCGTGTGGCTGCGGCGTTTCTGGATCGGCAGGCGCGTGTAGACCTGCGTGGAGAGGATCGAGGCGTGCCCGAGGATTTCCTGGATGTCGCGGATGTCGGCGCCGGAGGAGACCAGCATCGCCGCCATCGTGTGACGCAGCGCGTGTGGCGTGATGTGGCGCTTGATCTCGGCGAGCCGAACGTGTTTCTTGAAGATGTTCTCGATCGAATAGATCGTCAGGCGCGTTCCGGACCGGCCGACGAAGAGCGCATCGTTGGTCAGGCTCCGCTCGCTGCGCATTTCCAGGTAGTTCATCAACGCTTCGATGACGACGTGCGACGTGATCGTCACCGTGCGTCCGCGCGTGGCGCGGCCGATGATGTGAATCTGGTTGTTCTCGACGCCGACGTCGGTCACGTTCAACGCCACCAGCTCGCCGATGCGGATGCCGGTGGAGAAGAGCAGCTCGAGGATGACGTTGTCGCGTATTGCGCAGAAATAGCGGTTGCGGCCACCGGCGGAGTGATCGCGTGTACCCGCCAGCGCGCCGATCTGATCCTTCGGCGCGGAGAGCAGGGCGCGCACTTCGCGGGAGGAAAGGACCGTCGGAACACGGTTCTCAACCGGCTTGCGGATCTTCAGCCTTCGCGCCGGTGATTCCGGAAACATCCCCTTCTCTTCGAGGTAACGGAAGAAGACCTTGAGAGCGGCCACCTTGCGGCGGATCGACGTGTCGCGGTACGGCCCGGTGCCGAGTTTGTCGAGATATTGCTCGAGGTGATCGGGCGTGATGTCGACCATGGCCGCGCCGTCCACGTGGACCTGGAACTGGCTGAGGTCGGATTGGTAGGCGCGAATCGTGCGGTCGGAGAGATTGCGTACAACCTGTCCGTGTTGCAGAAAATCAGCAATCGCCTCTTGCACGTTCATCATTCACACTCACAGAATAATTGTTAAATTGGCTGCTGGGAGGATTCCGGCAGTGTAGTTCCCCTCCTTTGATTGTCAAGTATTATTTGCCCGAGCTTGGTATGCTGTAAAAGCATGACAGGAGCGGGTTTGAGGGATGGCGGGCGCGTCGATTGTGCGCGTCCGTTGACAGCAAGATGAAGGGTCAGAAGCTCTTTGTCCGGCCGTTTGAGGCTGGCGATGCCGCAGTACTTCGCGCTTTTGCATCGCAGCACGGCGGCGATCCCGCGCCTTCTGCCGGCATCATCGGCAAGCTCGTCGGCGAGCTCGCTGCGGTACTAACGATGGAGATCGAGCCGGACGCGATCCGCATCCTCGACCTCGTCGTTGCCGAAGAGTTGCGGCGCAAACGCGTCGCACGCGTCATGCTGAACGAGCTCGGGATCCTGGCAGCGCAAATGAATCGCGAATGGCTGGTGGCCGGCGTCGCGCATCGCCCATTCCTGGAGCGTGTCGGTTTTCATGAAGCAGACGGCCTGATGAAGCGGAGGGTGTGATGGTGGAAGTCAGAAATCAGAAGGCTGAAGGCAGAAGTAACCGGTCGCGGTGGTTCGTTTTTCTCCTTCTGCTTTCTGCTCTCAGTTTTCTGCCTTCGTGCACCGGATCGAAACCGGAAGTCACTCCCCCGCCGGCGCCCACTCCAGTCACCCCTGCTCCCGAGCCTGCGCCCGCTCCCGTCGTCGAGCCGCCGAAATTGCCGACGCTCGATGAAGTGCGCGCCCTGCGCACAAACCAACAACTCGATCTATACGAGAGTGGTCTGAAGTCGCTGAAGCAATCGCCTGATCCGATCACGCAACGGCGCGCGCTCGCGCTTCTCGCGCTCTTCTATGTCGATCAAAAACGGACCGCCGAAGCGCTTCCGGCGCTCGCGCAAGCCGCCGATGCCGATCCGCTTGCCGCTCCCTGGCTGCGGCTGCGCATCGTCGGCATCGATGCCGACGCCGCCAACTGGCCGGATGCCATCCTCAACGCGAACCGCATCATCCAGGACACGCCAGCCAGCTCCGCGGCGACCATCGCCCGCTTGCGCCTGCCGGCGTTCTATGCGGCCTCCGGAGACGCCGCGAACACGAACACGTCCTTCCAAATCGCGAACGGCATCGGAATCGATGCATTGACCGAGGAGGATTTCGTGGCGCTGGCGAAGTCGATGGCAAAAGCGAGTCGGATGGATCTGGCCACGCCCCTGCGCATGCGGCTCCTCACCGAGTTCACGCAAGGCCGCTTCACGGAAGACACCTACGACCACGTCTCGATGGCCACGCCGTCGCCGCTCGATGCGCTTTCCTTCGACGACGAGCTGAAGATCGCGCAGCAACTCGGACGCAACGACCGCTACGGCCGCGCCTTCGATCTGCTCGCCCGCATCGCCTCCCGCTTTCCGAATGAGA
>DATLVW010000545.1:0-2563 GCA_035577085.1 Thermoanaerobaculia bacterium | reverse complement strand
GGCGTCGTGGTGCCCGTCAACTGCACCGGCGGGCCGGATAGCTGCCGCCACTGGTAGGTCGCCTGACTCGTCGGTCCCGCAGAGCTCGCTCGGCCGTCGACATCGATCGTTCTGCCCGCCTGAACGGCGAGGTCCGGACCGGCGGAAGCCAGCGGCAAACCGTCGCCGACTGGAACGGTGCTGTTGACCCGGAGCCAGCCCCGCACGTAGCCGTTTTGGGGGACACAAGTCTGCTGGAAGTCGACGGCCAGTGCCGTGACGGTCCCGGAGGCATCAGTCGTGAGTTCGCGAACGACGAAGCGACCCCATGCCGCCGTACAATAGAAGCTGTCGAACTCGAATTCGAGGCCGGGAAAGCCGGCCAAACGATGGCTGTTCTCTCCGTTGAACATCCGTCCGCCCTCATAGACGGTCCCTACTGCGAGCGGCTGGCCAAACGGCGCCCAAAGGTAGAGCTCCGTATCGTACGCATCGGCAAGATGCACGTTGAGGCCATTTCCGGAGATCGAAGTTATCGTCGGACTCAGAACATCCGACAGCACGAGGTTTTGACCAAAGGTCATCGTTGTGCCCGGGTCGCTCTCGAGCACGAGCACCGTTCTCGCGGTGCCGGACGGTTGCACCGTCACGGTGACGACGCTGGTCGCCGTCTGACCGTCGGCGGTCTTCAGGGTCACCTGAAATTGCAGTGTGCCTCCGGCCGCGGGGGCGACAAACGCCGCGTTGACCCCTGAGGAATCCGCCAGTGTGACGCTCGGCCCGGCGATTTGCTGCCACGCGTAGGAGACGATCCCGGTCGGGCCGCCGGAACTCAGTGCGGCGCTAAGCGTCACTACGTCGCCGCCCGTTGCCGCCTGGGGAGGTCCCGCTGACGCCAACGCCGTCGGCGCAGGAACCGGCACCGTGCTCACGTACCGAACGATACCGGCAGTCGGTGCTCCATGGTCGCAGCGCGTCGCGAACTCTAGCGCGAGCGAGGTGATCGCGCCGCTCGCATCGCGCTCGACATCATCAATCGTCAAGGAACCAACCGTCTGGTCACATCCGCGGCCACCGCCGGACAGTGACACCGCCGCCTGATTGGCGCTGGTATCCACCGCCGGGTAGATGCCTGGCCTCAGCATCTGCCCCTGATTGGAGCTCACGTCCACCGTCCAGGTATCGATGTCATTGAACGTGAGCATTGCATGCTCGCGGCCGTAAACGTCCACCGATTGATTTATGGCTAGTGTTCCAAGGTTAGCATCGAGGAGTGCGCTCTGCCCTCCGGTAACGAAATCGTAGCCGGAGGGATCGAGCGCGATGAACGACTTGGTTTCCGCGGACCCCTGTACATGCACCTGAACCTGATCGGTGTCGGAGTACCCGCCGATGTTCGTGACGGTCACCTGAAAAATGAAGGTCGCGCCGGCGGAGGGCACCGACGGCGCGGTGAATGTTACGGTACTGGTACCTGCGCCGGCCAGTGTCACCGGCGGGCCGCTCAACTGTTGCCATGCATACGCAATGATCGCGGCGGCGCCGCCGGTAGAGGCGCTGGCGTCGAGCGCGACCGACTGTCCGAGCGAGGCCAGCACGCTGGCACCCGCCCACGCGGTTGGTGCGCGGCTCGTGATCGGTACCACGGAGTTCAGGCGTATGTAGCCGAAAAGCGGCGGGGCACCTGGCACATCGGAACACGACTGAGCGAAGTCGAGAGCGAGGCGGGTCACGTTCCCGGAGGCGTCGTAGGCTAGATCCTCGACGATAAAACGACTGACTGACTGATTGCAGCCGAGGCCGAGCGCGGCGTCGAGGCCGGCCTTGCCTGACGGCGCGAAAAACGGGTAACGATATGCGAGAGGATAGCGACCGAGCGCGACGGCCGCGTTGTTCGGCGCCGCCGCTTGGAACTGCAATGTCTCGGGCGTCGCTCCGCCGAATATGTACTTCAGGTCGATCCCGTTGTGGGCATTGCGCCCAAGGGTTAATTTCGATGTGCTGACCGTCTCGTCGAGCACCACGCCCTGACCGACTGGATCGCCGGCGCTGCTTACGATCCTGATCTCGGATTGTGGATGGTTTGAGCTCACGACGACGTCCACGGTTGCCGTCGACGTCGTACCCCCGGAGTCCGTCACCGTGAGTTGAAAGACCAGTACGAGCCATTCTGCAGAGGGCACCGGCGCCACAAATGATGGCTTGGCGGTCGCTGCGCCGACCAGCTGAACAGGGGGGCCGTAAATCTGGCTCCACGAATAGATGAGCGCGCCGCCATCCTGGGCGACTGACTGACTGCCATCAAGCGTCGCGCTCGCACCCGGGGCAATCTGCTGGTCTGCGCCAGGCTTTGCGGTCGTCTGCGGCACGATCAATGGCACCACCGTGCTCCCGTAACGCAAGTACACATGCAGTGCGCGGGCGCTGGTCTCGCAATACTGAGTTGCGTCAACGGCGAGGCGCGTCAGTAACCCCGTAGCATCATAGGCAACGTCCCGTACAATGAAGGATCCGCTCAGCTGGTTGCAGCCATTGCCGAGCCCGCTGATAGCCATGCCGGGATGCCCCGGCTGTTGGAACGATG